>CAZYWQ010000157.1:0-6569 GCA_964651675.1 uncultured Candidatus Sumerlaeota bacterium
ACTTCATTTGGTACATTATTTTTTGTATCAATCATTCCGGCTATTATTACCATCTTATATGAATTAACAAAATTAAAATCGGCAAAAAATTTGCTCTCTAAAAGTGACTATATATCTTTTGATTAAAACATAAATTTAAAATGAAAAAACTATTTTTACTAATAACATTTACTCTACTATGTCTTTTTCTCTATACGGATGAAATGGACAATCCGAAACCTAATCTGCCTGATGAGAGCTTAAATTCTAAATTACAGGAGCTTGAAAAAGACATAAAAAGCAAGAAGGAAGAAACAACAAAACTTAAAAAGCGGGAATCGCTATACCAATCAAGGCTTCAATACTCTTCAAAACGAGTCAAACTAAAAGAAAAAGACCTACCTATATTTGAAAAAATGATTAAAAATAATGAGGAAGAGTCTCTTAAAAAAACAAATTCACTCGATGAAACTATAAATGAAATTTTAATTCTACAAACAAAAATCAAATTACAACTCGACTCTTTGCAATCCAATAAATATCTTTCTTCAGCTTCCTTATTAGATTCTGCCACATTCAATTCTCAAAAAGATATAACCTTTTTACAAGAAGTCTGTAAATATGATTATAAAATCCTCAAGCAACTTCTTGAGAAAAAATCCAATCTCGAAAAAGAACTTAAAGATTTAGAAAATGAGAAAAATGATATATTAATCAGGCAAAGAGATGCAGAATATAGTTACAACAAACATTCAAAACTAGTAAAGACAAATAAGACAACTCTTGCAAATATAAAACAAGCAAAAAAGTTAACAGAAAAGGAAATAAAGGAATTAGAAGAGTCTCAAAAGAAGATTGCATCATTAATAATTGAAGCACAAAAAGTGAATGGAACACAAAGTGAAGCATTCAAAAAAATACTTGAATCCAATTTCGAGTTAGCTAAAGGTCTATTTACCTGGCCCGTTGAAGGTGAAGTTGTAAGACGATTTACCAAAAAGAAACAAGAAGGAAAGTATGGATTAATCGAATCCAATCCCGGAATCGATATTAAAGCCTTCAATGATATCAAGGTGAAATCGATAGCGAGAGGAAAAGTTATTTATGCTGATTATTTCAAAAATTATGGCAATGTGGTCATTATTCAGCATTCAAAAGAGTATTGTTCACTCTATGCACATTTAAAAGACCTGTATGTTCACAAAGGTGAAATAATTGATACAATGCATTCGATTGGAATCCTTGACATTTACAATGGCAAGGGTGAATATATATTGCATTTTGAAATAAGTAAGAATGGTGTTCCTTTAGACCCATTAAGTTGGTTAAAGAAATAACACACCTCTTTTTCAATAAAAATCATATATTAAAGGAGAATGATTTGAAAACTGATAATCGCATACTCATTCTATCTATTTTGCTGATTATATCTTCTTTTTTTCTAATCAGCCAGATCACAGCAAAGGTTAATAACAACAAATCCGAAGATGTCGTAGAATACTATGATTTATTCAACGAAGTAATGCTAAAAGTTCAGGAAGAATATGTTGAAGATATAACATCCAAAAAATTGATCGAAGGTGCAATCAAAGGTATGATTCTCTCACTGAATGATCCTCATAGCCAATTTCTCACACCCGATATTTATAATCAATTGGAACAAGATATCGGAGGAGAATTTTCAGGTATTGGCATTCACATTGGTGTTCGTGACAACATTCTTACAGTTATTGCACCAATCCCGGGAACTCCTGCTGCAAGGCTTGGAATTCAGTCCTGGGACAGAATTGTCGAAATCGAAGGTGAATCTACCGAAGGAATGTCACTTGACGAAGCCGTAAGGAAATTAAAAGGACCTGAGGGAACGAAGGTAAAGGTTACCATATACAGAAAAGGCTCACCTGATTTTCTCAATTTTGAGATAACACGAGCTAAAATAAAAGTTAGAAGTGTTTATTCTACTATTCTTGAAGATAATATTGGTTATGTAAGATTAGCAAAATTCAGTCGTGAAACCACAGATGATTTTATCAAAGCACTCAAAGAAATGAAATCCAAAAAAATAAGTGCTTTGATTGTTGATTTAAGATGGAACTGGGGAGGATCATTAAAAGAAGCGATTGATACCTGTGATTTATTCCTTGATAAAGACCAGATTATTGTTTCAACAGAAGGAAAACAGAAAGAATCGAACTACATCTACAGAGCCAAATCTGACCAATTCATTGAAGTTCCTATGGCAGTATTAATAAATCACGGAAGTGCAAGTGCCTCAGAAATCTTTACCGGTGCAATGAAAGACCACAAAAGAGCAATTGTTATAGGTCCTAAAGGACAAAAAACTTGGGGTAAAGGTTCCGTACAAACTATCGAACCTCTCGTCAATACAATAGAAAAAGATGAAAAGGGAAATCCAAAGCCTTCAGCTCTCAGAATTACTACCGCTTATTATATGACTCCAAATGGTTATAAAATACATAATATTGGCATCGAGCCTGACATTGAGGTAGATCTGCCTAAAGATCAGGAGCTGGAACTTCAGAAACACGGACTTTTAGGAGACCCTAATCTTATCATTGATGATGAACTAAGAGTCAAACCAGAAGAGATATCTATTTTTAACCATAAAACTGATGAAAAAGAAGAAGCCCTTTCGAAAGATGAAAGTGAAGCCGAAAAGAAAGAACTAGAAGAAGAAAAGAAAGAAGAATTTGTCGATATACAACTCCAGGAAGCTGTTAAAATTCTTAAAGCCCATATGATTTTAGAAAAAAAGGCTTCTTAACTTTGCGATATGTTAATACTTGGTATAGAAACATCCTGCGATGAAACCTCTGTTGCTGTAGTTAAAAATGGTAAACAAATTCTATCCAATGTAGTTTCATCTCAAATAAAAGAACATAGCGAATTTGGTGGAGTTGTTCCAGAAATAGCTTCTCGTCTTCATATTGAGAGAATAATCCAGATTATCAATCTTGCCTTAGATAAAGCGAAGATTAAAACTAATGATTGTGATGCCATTGCAGTAACCTATGGCCCAGGACTTGTCGGAAGTCTTCTTGTCGGTACCGAAGTTGCAAAAGCGATTTCGTATAGTCTAAAACTTCCATTAATTCCTATCAATCACATCGAAGCTCATCTTTATTCTCCAATATTAGAAAATTCAAAAATTACGCATCCTTATCTTGGGCTTATCGTATCAGGAGGTCACACTTCACTCATAACAGTCAAATCTTATGATGAGTATGAAATATTGGGAGAAACACTTGACGATGCTGCTGGTGAAGCCTTTGACAAAGTAGCAAAGTTTTTAAAACTTGGTTATCCTGGTGGACCAGTAATTGATAAACTCACGAGTGGTATGAAAAAATCAAAATATACATTTCCAATTCCAAAAATTAAAAAGGGTGGATTGGATTTTTCTTTCAGTGGATTAAAAACGGCTGTAATAAATTTGGTAAAAAAGAATTTCTCTAATTCAAATAATATTCCAGAAGATGAAAAACGAGAAATTGCTTATGCTTTTCAGAAAACGACAATAGATTATCTTCTTCAAAACACAAAAAAAGCCCTTGAAAAATCTAATATCCAAACCATCGTTTTTGTCGGAGGAGTAGCTGCTAACAGTAAATTAAGAGAAGATGCTAAAGAAAAACTTAATAACTACAACATTTATTTCCCATCTATTGAACTATGCACAGATAATGCTGCAATGATTGCAGGTTTGGCATACTATAAAATCAAGACAAACAAAAAAACTAAAAGTGATCAATCCATATCGCTTCTTCTAAATGCAAATCCAAATCTCAAGATTAACTAATCCTAATAAATCATTTCAATTGAATGATAAGAACTTGATTTTTAAAACATAATATGCCTAAGTTTGACTTTTAGAATCAATCCTATATAAGAAAATAAAAGGGATTTGAGTTGAAGATTTTTAAACTAAGTATGACAACATTTGTTACGAGAATTGTGTTAGCTTCTGTCTCTTTCGTTACAGGCTTAATCATTCTGAAAAAGCTACAACCTGACGGTAGTGGAATTTATTCACTCGCCATTTTAATCCCTTCAACAGTCAATTTCATAAGCAATTCAGGATTGGGACTATCCAACATTTATTACTCAGCAAAAAAGAAATTTCCTATAAATATCCTATTAGGAAATTCTATCTTTTTTGCTCTAACAGTAGGAATTTCTTTGTTCATAACCTTGATAATTACCTTTAAGACAGGATTGCTAAGTACTCTCTTAAGAATAGATGAGAAATTCTTTTTGTCAGCGGTCTGGACAATTCCAATACTGCTTATGTCCAACTTTTTCATCTCAATTATACAAGGTTCTGGCAATATCATCAAATGCAATATTATAAACTTCTCAAGAGCCTTATTTTTCCTGATTCTTACAATCATAGCTTTATACATTTTTAATCCTAATATCCAAACCGTAATCATCATCTGGTCAATCAGTTGGTTAGTGACTGTTATTTTCGGATATTTTTCAATAGCGAAAATGTCGGGGACTATTCCAAAAATTAATTTAGGCAGTCTAAAAACATCTCTTCTATTTGGATTGAAAGGACATCCTGCGCATATTTTTTCTTTCCTGAATTATCGACTTGATATGTTTCTCATCAGTTACTTTCTTGGGAAGTATCAGTTAGGATTATACTTTGGAGCGGTATTGTTTGTTGAGACAGTTTGGTTTTTACCAAACTCGATAGGTTTTGTATTATTTCCAAAGACAGCATCTCAAGATAAAGATCAATCGGTCGAACTCACAGAAAAAATAACAAGGCTTGTAGGTTTTGTCGCATTAATTATGGGAATCTGTATAATAGGATTATTCTACATCTGCATAAAAATCATTATCCCCAAATATCTAAACTCCTTTATTCCATTCCTCATATTATTACCAGGTATAATCATTTTCAGTATGGATATGATAGTTTCGAACTATTTTCTCGGAGTTGGAAAACAAGCCTATAACTCTTTAGGTGCTGGATTAATGTGTGTCATAAATTTAATATTGAATCTGATTTTTATTCCGAGATGGGGCATTGCAGGAGCGGCTTTTACATCATCGATTACTTATATATTTGGGACAATTTATTCCTTTGTGATGTATAAAGTCTTAACCAAAAGAAAAATCAGTCTTCTTTTAAATCTGCGAAAAAGTGATTTCAAAGATGTGTTCGATGCCATTAAAGATCTTAAAAGTGAAATAACGCAATAAACTATTAATTACAATTTGTTAAACCATAAAAAATAGGAGAGAAAACATAAGTAGATTTTTTATTTCACTTTTAATTTCACGCTTGATAAATCGATACTATTAAACTTCTCTTTTTCTTTAGGATTATCCTTCGACTTATCTCTGTTTTTTGGTTTATCAGAGTGATTTCTTTTAGAAGTTGGCGGGAAAGGTTTGATTTCCAACTTAGGATTGTTACTAACAGTCTTAATAAACGAAATAGCGTGTTTGTAAATCAGATTCTGTTTACCATTACTCGAGACAATAACGGTGAAGTTATCAAATCCTTTAACAACCCCTTTAAAATTCTCCCCATTGACAAGAGAAAACTCCAATTCAGCGCCTTCTTTTCTTGCTACATTTAGAAAATTATCCTGCAGATTCATCAACGAAAACCTCCTAAGACTTAAACAAATAAAAGAACAAATCAGTTTGAATAATATTCATCGAAATATGCTTTTTCAAGCTTTTTCTTAAGGACTTCGAAAATTTGTTTGTCTGTAAAATCGCTTAAATTCAATTCCTCAACGTTACACTGGTGTCTAAACCAGGTTATTTGTCTTTTAGCATATCTGCGTGTCGTCTGTTTCATATCTTTTATCATCGTCTCATACGAAATATTCCCATCAAGATAATCGATCATCTGAGCATATCCTATTGATTTAAACGGCTTTAAATCCTTAGAATAGCCGATATTAAGTATATTTCGCACTTCTTCCTCTAATCCTTGCTCAATCATCCTTTCAACACGCTGATTAATCCTGTCATATAGCTGATCTCTATCTCTATTCAGAAATATTATCAGCGGTTGATAATTCTCAATCCTCTTTTCTTTAATTCTGTATACTTCGGATAAAGGAATGCCATACTGCCGAAATACTTCGAGTGCGCGTAAAATTCTTGTTTTATCTTTTGCTTTAATTTTTTGAGCCGATTCCTTATCTACCTCACATAACTCTTTATATAAGGATTCTATTCCTTTTTCATTCAGCTCACTTTTTAAATTTTCTCTAATATCAGCATCGGATTCGATATCTAAAGTGAGACCTTCCAACAACGCCTTTATATAAAGACCCGTTCCCCCTACAAGAATGGGTATCTTACCTTTAGTATATAACAACTTAATAACATTGTCAGCATCATTTATAAAACGCGCAGCATTGTATTCTTCATCAGGTTCACAGATGTCGATAAGATGATGAGGTATCTTCTCCCTCTTATCCAAATCTGGTTTGGCAGTTCCAATATCAAAATATTTATACACTTGCATTGAGTCAGCATTGATAATCTCGGTATTATATTCTTCTGCAAGAACTAATGCAATTTCACTCTTACCT
>CAZYWQ010000158.1:0-6566 GCA_964651675.1 uncultured Candidatus Sumerlaeota bacterium
TCCCTGATTGATGGCGAATCGGTAAAAAGCATCACAAGTCTATCTATTCCGATTCCAAGTCCACTTGTTGGTGGCATTCCATATTCTAATGCACGAATATAATCCTCATCGATCATCTGTGCCTGAACACCACCTTCAATTCTCTTCTCCGATTGTTCTTTAAATCGCTGATACTGGTCTTCAGGATCATTCAACTCCGTATAAGCATTAGCCAATTCGAGATTTGCAATGAACAATTCAAACCGTTCGGCGATGTGCGGTTCATTCTCCTTCGATTTTGACAGTGGACACAGACTTTTCGGATAATCATAGACAAAGGTTGGCTGAATCAGTTTTTCCTCAACTTTTTCTTCGAATAAAAACATAATTAATTCATCAACAGTCATCTCCTTTGGAGCTTCCACAAATTGATTTACTTTTTTACGAACCGGCTCAATCTCTTCTTTATAATCAAGCTTAACATTCAGATACTTTTCTATTGACTCAAGAATAGAAAGTTTCATCCATTCGCCACCAAAGTCGACTTCCACACCTTGATAATTGAATTTATAGTCGCCAAGAATTTCTTTACAGGCAAACTTAAGCAAATCTTCGACGAGTTTCATTGTGTCAGAGTAATCGAAATAAGCCGTATACAATTCCAGCATCGTAAATTCAGGATTATGCCTTGTCGAAATACCCTCATTTCTAAAATTTCGGTTGATTTCATAGACCTTTTCCAATCCACCGACAGTAAGTCGTTTCAAATAAAGTTCAGGAGCGATTCTCAGATAAAGGTTCAAATCGAGAGTATTATGATAAGTCATAAAAGGTCTTGCAACAGCACCGCCATAAATCG
This sequence comes from uncultured Candidatus Sumerlaeota bacterium, assembly GCA_964651675.1. Lineage (GTDB taxonomy): Bacteria > Sumerlaeota > CAZYWQ01 > CAZYWQ01 > CAZYWQ01 > CAZYWQ01. The sequence goes on from CAZYWQ010000158.1 coordinate 839, forward strand.
GCTGCATCATCGGTGTTTCGACTTCAATGTAACCTTTTTCATTCAGATAATTCCTGATTACATTAATCGTTTGTGTCCTTTTGACAAAAACATTTTTCACATTATCATTCATTATTAAATCAACATATCGCCGACGATACCGTTTTTCGATGTCTTTAAGACCATGCCATTTTTCCGGAAGAGGACGGATGGATTTTGTCAGCAGTTTAAATCCTTCGCACAGTACTGTAACCTCACCTGTTTTCGTTTTGAATAATTTACCCTCAACACCAATTATGTCACCGATATCCAGGTCCTTGAAAAAGTTAAACTGTTCTTCACCAATGATATCTTTCTTCAAATAAATCTGAATACTACTTGTTCCATCTTTAATATGAAAAAACACAGATTTACCCATTGTGCGAACGGACATAATCCGACCTGCTGTTCTGATTTTTATCTCTTTAGAAATCAAGTCATCGGCATTTTTCAGCAGGTCAACAGCTTTATCTTTCACCTCATATTTATTAACAAACGGATTGATATTTTCATCCCTCAATGAAGTGATTTTATTGCGTCTTGCTTGAATTAATCCGCTCTCTTCAGCCATATCTCAAATTATCCTTTCCAATTTATCTATTCCTGACAATTGTTAGATTATATTTTGAGGGAATGATATTTTCTCATAGGAAGAATAAGCAAGGAAAAAATAAAAAAAGAGAAGCGAGTATAAGTCACTTCTCTTTATGCAGTCTCATATATTAAGAATATTTATTTAGCATATTCGACGGCTCTCGTTTGACGAATAACCGTCACTTTTATTTGCCCGGGATATTCTAATTCCCGTTCAATTCTTTTAGTTACTTCACGAGCGAGAAGAGAACATTCATTATCAGTCATTTGAGTAGGTTCAACAATAATTCTGATTTCCCTACCTGCCTGAATAGCATAGGCTTTTTCGACACCACTGAACGAATCAGCGATTTCCTCTAATTTTTCAAGCCTTTTGATATAAGTTTCTAATGTTTCTCTTCTTGCACCAGGTCGAGCCGCTGAAATAGCATCAGCAGCTTGAACTAAGACTGCTATAATTGTCTTGGGTTCTTCATCTCCGTGATGAGCAGCTATAGCATGCGTAATAGCAGGGGACTCGTTAAATTTTCTTGCCAGGTCGGCACCAATCTTTGCGTGTGTTCCTTCCATTTCATAATCGACAGCTTTTCCAATGTCGTGTAACAAACCTGCACGCCTTGACAGATTAACATCGATACCGATTTCTCCTGCCATTACCCCTGAAAGATAAGCTACTTCTTGACTATGTAAAAGAACATTTTGACCAAAGCTTGTTCTGTATTTTAATCTCCCAAGAAGTTTGATTATCTCGGGATGAAGTTCGTGAACCGTAACATCAAAGGCACATCTTTCACCGACTTCATAAATATGTTCTTCCAGTTCTTTTTCTGCCTTTTTAACAATTTCCTCGATACGAGCCGGATGAATCCTTCCATCACTAATCAAATTCTCCAGCGTCATCCTTGCCACTTCTCTTCTTAACGGGTCAAAACACGATAATACAACGGCTTCAGGAGTATCATCGATAATGATATTTACTCCTGTCGCTAACTCTAAAGCCCTAATATTTCTCCCTTCCCGACCGATTATTCTCCCTTTCATTTCTTCATTGGGGAGATTAACTACACTGACTGTACTTTCTGTTACCTGGTCGGTAGCGCACTTTTGAACAGCAAGAGAGATAATTTGACGAGCCTTTTTCGCTGCAACTTCCCTTGTTTCATTCTCAACTCTTCTTATATACGAAGCGGAATCTTGTTTAACCTCGTCTTCCAGTGATTCTTTCAGCATCTGCTTGGCTTCTTCCGTCGTCATTCCAGAAACTTCTTCGAGTCGCTTCTTAGCATCGCTTCTTAATTTTTCAAGGTTTCTCAATTTATCATCATAACTTTGAATCTTTGATGATAATACACGCTCTTTTTCAATAGTTGTCTTTTCCCGTTTATCAAGGAAATCAATGCGCTTTTCAATGTTTCGTTCACGATTAGATAACTTGCTTTCGAGTCTTTCTAAGTCTGATTGTTTTCTGCTATATTCTTTCTCGCACTGTTCTTTCTTACGATTTAGCTCCTTTTTAGCCTCAATTTCTGCTTTTTTTTGCTTTTCTTCAGCTTCAGCCCGTGCTTTTGAGACCATCTCATCAGCTTTTTTATTAAGCTTTTTTACATGGGCAGATGAAGCCAAAGTTTTTAGGAGATATCCCAAGATCAAACATACAACAGCAGCAATAACAGTTACTGTATAGGAATTAATAGCGCATACCTCCTTTAGCTATGTAATTTATTTAAGTTGTTTGACCTCCATTTTGAGTTTATTTACTAAATAGAGATGTATAAAAATGTTAACGGCTAACTTCAAATAAAGTCAAGTAAAATAATTATGTTGTGTATACTAAAATACACAGGTGATTGTGAGATGACAAGCCTACTTTTGGGGGAGAATTGGTAAAAAGTAGAGTAAGCTATGCCCATTATAATACTAATTAAAAACCATCAAGTAACAACAGGTCAGGAGCAGGTAGTCTGAATAATTCATTAATTTGCTTAAGAACACTGGGCTTATTGCAGTTGAGCAATTGGACCTTATGTAAGTATTCGGCATCAATCCCTGCATAAACCTGAGAGAAAACCGAGATGTCGCTTTCAATTATTATCTTGGATGATATTCCTGCCTTAACAGACGGCTTTCCTTTTTTCACAATCATTGTTAGTGGTTTATTGTTATCTCTAATAATCTTATCCGTCAGTTTCATAGAAAACGAAAGATTCATATTATTATAATTTGTCCTTGCCAAAAGAGCTTTCTTTAAATTTGTAATTCTCAGCATATAATCAGCATTCACTTCAAGCACAGCATTCGACCCTGTTTCCCGAGCATTACTTCTGGTTTTTCTCGGATTTGTTAATGCGAGGTGGATCAGATTATCCTTATTTGTAAGAAAAAAGATTGAATCTACCTGTTCCCTTTGAGCTGCCAAAAAACCCATTAAGCCCCTATAAGCCTTATCATCCGAATAGATTAACTCAAATACCCTGATATACTGTTCGATTCTGTCTTTTGAGTACTCATATTTGTAAATTAAATAACCTGTTACCTTTTTATCATCATAAACCACGATATTTCTATCCTTACTACTGATAATGGCTTTCCAGTGTTTATCGTTTCTGAAAGTCCTGAATGCAGACTTCTTAGAAGATTCAACAAAGATTTTTTTGATAGCCACTAAGTCCTTCTCTTTAAATAATCGTGTATTTACTAATTCATCATATTGAGTAAGAGAAAGTGGAGAAAAGCTATAAACATACTTTTCGCCGATTAATCCATAACCTACTTTCTTATAATACTGATGCGAGAAGGGGAAAAGAATAGAAATAGGATACCCTTTTTTATGGATTTCAAGGACAGCTTTTCTCATCAAACCAGAAGCAATGCCTCTTCTTCTTGTAGTAGGCGACATTGTCACTAAACCAATCCCTGCCATTGGAATCAAACTCCCCTGAATCCATACTTTAAGCGGAACTACAATAAGCAATCCAACAATTTCCTTATTATATTCAGCCACGATGACATCCTTCAATGAATGACGATTACTTTTTGTGAAACCCTCTTTTTGAAAGCTGAAAGATGGGAAAGATAAGTGAACCAACTCAACCATTCTGTCCAAATCAGACTTTTTTGCATACCGAAACTGAGCATTCATAATGCGACTCCTTGCTGGATTATTAAGATAGAACTTCTCGATTATGTAACAAAATAACCAAGTAATCTATAAATTACTCAAATTAAAAAGAGTATAATATTAATAACTCTACACAAGTCAATACTTAAGAGAGAATAATATGTAAATAAACGCCTTATTGTAATGTATTTTTTTATAGGATTGTAATCAATTTCTATTCTCATAGTGATATTATCATTATTTTGATTTTTTTCTTGCTTTTGTATATTCACACTTGTTATAAACCCCGCTTACTTACATAAATTTCTCATAATAGAGAAGTTAGTGTCTCGTAAAAACACACTTTCGGATTACTTGATGGTGCCAATTTCTTTAAAGAATTGGTCTGAGAGTAAGATGATGAAAGTGGATGACAAAACCATAACAGGAGGAAATGAATATGCCCACAATTACGATGAAACAGCTTCTTGAATCAGGAGTTCACTTCGGTCATCAAACCAAAAGATGGAATCCCAAGATGGCAAAGTATATCTATACCGAAAGGAATGGGATTTACATTATTGACCTGAAGAAAACCCTGAAAATGCTTCAAGAAGCCTGTGAATTTGTCCGTAATACTGTCGCAGCGGGAGGTACAGTATTATTTGTCGGAACAAAAAAACAGGCAGTGGATGCCATTAAAGAAGCATCTCAAATGTGCGGAATGTACTGGGTTAGCAATCGCTGGCTTGGTGGAACTCTAACCAATTACAGAACCATCCGTAAGAGTATTGCCAAATTAATCGAATTCGAAAAAATGATTGAGCTTGGTCACATAGAAAAATACACCAAGAAAGAGCAAAGTAAGATTCAAAAGGAAAGAGAAAAACTCGATAAAAACCTGGAAGGCATCAAATTTATGCCTGATCTACCATCGATTGTCTTCATAATAGACCCTCATAAAGAAAGTATCGCAGTAAAAGAAGCTCGCAAGGCTAAAATTCCTACTGTAGCCGTCGTAGATACAAATTGTGATCCTGATGAAATCGATTGGGTTATACCAGGGAATGATGACGCTATCAGAGCGATACATCTTATATGCACGAAAATCGCCGAAAGCGTAAATGAAGGCAAGATGATAGCAGAAGGTCTTGAGATTCCTCCAGAAGGTGAAAAGGAAGCTGAAGCAAAGAAAGAAGTAAAAGAGGAAAAAATAACAAAAGAAGAAACTAAGGAAGCTCAGGAGGAAGAACCAGAAGAAGAGATAACAGAAGAAATAGAAAAAGAAAATATAGAACCAGCAAATAATCAAAGTTAAGACAAACTATGTAATTTATTTATTTCAATGTCTTCATCCAAATTGAAGCACCACACTTCTAAAATTATCCAATCGCAAAAAGGATATATTCTTAAGAAAAGATAGAAAGATAAAAAACACAAAGCACAGGAGGAGTAAAAAGTGGAGATTAAAGCCTCAATGGTAAAAGAACTGAGAGAGAAAACAGGCGCTGGGATGATGGATTGCAAAAAATTCCTTATCGAAGCACAAGGTGATATGGACAAGGCAATTACATTATTGAGAGAAAAGGGATTAGCTACAGCCAGAAAACGCGCTGAAAGAACTACTGATGAAGGCTTAGTTGATTCTTATATTCATACAGGTGGAAAAATTGGCGTTCTTGTTCAGGTAAACTGCGAATCGGATTTCGTAGCAAAAAATGATGATTTTAAAACTATGGTAAGAAATATCGCTATGCATATTGCTGCAGCATCACCACTCTATTTAAAAAGAGAAGAAGTTCCTGAGGATGTTACTGAGAAGGAAAAAGATATATACAAAAATCAGGCACTTAACGAAGGCAAACCCAAAAAAGTCGTGGATAGAATTGTTCAGGGTAAACTCGAGAAGTACTATCAACAGATTTGTCTTTTAGAGCAGCCTTATGTAAAAGATCCTGACAAATCGATACAAGATTACATCAACGAACATATTGCGATAATTGGTGAAAACATCAATAT
>CAZYWQ010000159.1:0-259 GCA_964651675.1 uncultured Candidatus Sumerlaeota bacterium
ATGTTTATCTCATTGAGAAAAATAGTGCGATAGATAATTTCGCAAACATTAAATATGCCTTTTCCAGAGATTATCTTGAAACTTCCATCTCTGTGGGTTCCACAGGTTATTATCGCCCTTTAATAATCGCTTCTTTTTTCATAGAACATCTGATTGGAGGGAAGAATCCATTTGTTTATCATTTGACAAACATTATTGCGCATTCGATTAATTCTCTTCTTTTGTGCATCTTTCTCTATTTGCTCACAAACAATTTCAC
>CAZYWQ010000159.1:269-6564 GCA_964651675.1 uncultured Candidatus Sumerlaeota bacterium
ATTTCACACTTGCTTATATTAGTGCGCTGATTTTTGCCGTTCATCCTATTCACACAGAGTCTGTATCATTCATTGCTGGTCGAACAGACATATTTGCCTCTGTATTCTACCTCCTTACTCTGATATGCTTCATTAAATACGATGATAACAAATCTCAAAGAGTAACGACATCGAAAGTTTACTATTCTTTATCCTTATTGTTTACTTTATTAGCCATTTTATCTAAAGAAGTCAGTGCAACTATACCTATCATTATTCTTCTGACTATGTACTTCAGAAAAAAAATTCCTTTAAAGGGGACATTCAAAGACTATATCATAAAAATAATCCCGCATTTTCTAATAATAATTTTATTTTTCTTAACAAAATTCATTGTTCTACGCATTGCCACCAAACCCAGTTTGGATATACTGCCGATTAATCAGCGAATTCTCACGATGCCTTTTGTTATCATCCTATACATCTACAAATTATTTATCCCCATCAATCTCATTACGGCATATTCTCCTGAACTAATAGCCAACTACCTGAGTCTAAAATTTATAATCCCTTTGTTCATCATCATAATATTAACAATATACAGTTTGGTAAAAGCACCTCAGAGAATGCTGTTATCTTTTGCGATTCTCTGGTTTCTAATCACCATTTTACCAGTAACAAATATCATTCCTCTGTTTTCTATTTATGCAGAAAGATACCTTTATATTCCGTCAGTATCAGCCTGTATTCTAATATATTTAGTCTTAGCTAAAGTTATTTCTTTATTCAAATTTAAGGTGGATAAAATCAAATATAATGCGACTTTAATATATTTCCTATCATTAGTGATTATTCTGCCATACGCATATTTAACACTGAAACGAAATGAGGTCTGGGGTAATGAACCAGCGTTATTCGAAGACTCTATTTCAAAGACAAAGAACAATACGAAGGCTTATGCGAATCTTTTTCTGAGTTATATATTCAATCATAATTACAAGGATGCATCGAAAACATATAACGAGATCAAAATGATTGATGAGAGTTATAAAGAAACCTTTATTACGATAGCTTCAAAGCTTAAAAAAAATAATTATGAAAGTGAAGCATTCGACATCCTGAACATCCTCAAAGAATATCATCCTGAGAATATTACTGTAATCAATACTTATGCTGTTTTTCAGTTGAATAAAGGAAGTTTCGAGAAAGCTCTCAAGCTACTTAATAAATCTCTCTCATTGAGTCCTGATCAGGAATCGGCACTGTTTTATATGGGCTATATTTATCATATACAGGATGACAATATCCTTGCTGTAAAATATCTTCAGAGATCGCTGAGCTTAAACGAATCCTATTTAAAATCTCTGGAACTTTTAGCTCTTATCTATGAGAAAAATAAACAATATGATTCGGCTGAAGAGTGTTTCATAAAAGTTGTTAAAATATCGAATGATAATGTTTCGGCTATAACTAATCTGATGAACTATTACATAAGAAGAAGACAATATGAAAAAGCCATCGATCTTGGAACATCGTTTCTATCGAAGAAAAATGTCAGGAACAAAAACTTTTTCACAAGTCTTGGATTGGCTTATTTATCCAACAATAATCTTGATGAAGCTATGAATTACCTTCAAAAAGCAATACAGCTTGACAAATCAGACTCAAGTCTATACTTCAATATGGCTTTTATATATGAGTATAGAGGAGACACAGCAAACGCCATACTCAATTATCAGAAATCGCTGCAATTAGAACCTGATAACATCGATGCGTTAAATAACCTTGCGATACTATACGCAAAATTGAATAAAAAAGCCGATGCTAAAGAACTCTGGGAGCGAGCATTGAAACTTCATCCTGAAGATAGAGAGATATTATATAATCTCAAGAAAATTAGTGAGAAACCCTAATAATGGCTGAAATGAAAAAAATAACTGAAAACGATGCGAAAAAAGTTCAAGGAATTTTTCAGGCGTATCCTTTCAAGACTTTTCAACAACAGTTTCAAAATATAGACAAGAACATACTTTCCCAATTTTTCACTGATAACCTTTTGAACACTTTAAAAAATGAAAATTATGAAAGCTATTTTATTCCTGAACAGGCAATCTTGACTTTACAGAAGAACAAATGGCATTCGAGTATCTATAATATCCCGATGGCAAAAATCTTAAATTTTATTATCAATACAGATTCAAAAGAAACTCATTCAATAGTTGAAGATACAATAGACGCTTTTATCGAAAGAAATTCTATACGACACATATCCTGTAGAGTGGATTCAAGCGACCTCAATAACATAAAGTTTCTGTCTCAAAGTGGTTACTATTATGTTGGAGAAAGCATAAAAATGTGTCTGAAAATTCCTTCCAATCCCATCCCTTTCACAGGTGATTTTAGAATTGTTAAGTATTGTCCTGAACACAGAGATGTTATCAAAAAAATTGCCCTAACATCTCATAGCAATAATTATTTTTTCTATGATTCCAATCTTGATCAGCAAAAAACGGCTGAAATGTTCGGAAAATGGACTGAATTATGTATCGACTCTCTTGCTGAGGATATTTTTGTTGCGCTAATAGATAATAGAGTGGTTGGATTTTTGATATTTATGGTCAACAAAAAACTAAACAACATGTTAGATAACAAAATTGCAATACTTGACTTTATGGCAGTAAAAGAATCTTTAAAAGGCAGAAAAATAGGTAGTGGGTTATTGGCTTATTTCATTGAAGCTATGAGAGACAAATATAAATTGATTGAATTAAGAACGATGAACAACAATTTCCCTGCTATTAATCTGTATCAAAAATTCGGCTTTAGGCTCATTTCATCTGACTTTATCTTCAATAAATACATTATAAAACAAAATTCGTAATAATTCCTTAAGAAAAGTAAATCTTTAATCCTGGACATAAGATTTTGTCACTCATTTAGTAGCATTTTTAAGCTTATCAAAGGAAAGCAAAAAAATAAAGATTAGGCTTTATATTTGATAGGATATTACCGATAATTAAAATAAGCAAAGTATTTTGATTTGCCTTTTAAGGAGTTAAGGCTCAAAAAAAATATTTTGACATCGATTAATTGAATACACAATAATCATTTTGGGAATCTCAAAATGAGATCTTTCATCTCTATTGATTGGAGATGGAAAGAGAGGGATGATTTAAAATGGCTGAAATCATCGTAAAATTAGGTGATAATGTTATCCAGAAATATCTGTTTGACAAAGAGGTCGTCAGTATAGGAAGAGCAAGAGATAATGACATCATTGTTGAAAATCTAAGTGTCTCTCGTAATCATGCAAGAATCAGGCTTAAAGATGGTAAGTATATTCTTACCGATCTTAATAGCGCAAATGGAACCTATGTCAATGGTGTTAAGATAATACGAACAGAACTTGTTGATAATGATATTATCTCGGTAGGCAAACATAAATTACATTTTGTTAATAAAGCTGTTAGTGATGAACAGGTTATTCTTGATGCCTTTGGTGCTGATAAAACAATGTTGGTTGAAAAGGCACCTTCAGCCAAGCTTATGATTCTAAAAGGAAAACACAAAGATAAAGAATTTGTAATTAAAAAGTATGAGACTTCAATTGGTCGAACCAATGATAACGATATCTGTCTACACGATTGGTTTGTATCTAAAAAACACGCTATGATTATTCGTCAGGGAAATAACTTTTTTATTAAAGATTTGGGTAGCTGGAAGGGTACTTTTGTTAACGACAAGCAAGTAAGGGATTCGTCTCTTAATAATAATGATGTTATTCAAATTGGGACTACTAAATTTCAATTTTTTGTCGAGGAAGAAGAAGAGATAGCAGGAAGAGTCCCATTAGAATTGCCAATGGAAGAATCTTTCTTTGGAGTTCCTCCAAATAAAAAAACAGAAGAAGAGAAGACACCTGCTGAAGAACCATTATCGGCAGTATCATCGGAAACAAGTGAGCAAAAAGAAGATATAGAAACAACAGGAGAGGAAGAAGTACCTGTTTCGAGTAAAGATGAAAATGCTGAATTCCTTAGTCCCATCGCTGCTGATTCCGAAGAGGAGAAAGAATCCGAAGCTTTAAAACCACCATCTGAAGAACTTGAGGGCGTAACTCCTTCTTTTGATTATGGATTCTTCAACGAAGAAAAAGCATCCGCAACGGAAGAGCAATTCTCCGATGATTCAGTTTCATTTGAATACCTTGAAGAGGTTAATCCTCCAGAAGAAGATATAGTAACTCCTGAACAAGAAGAAGCAGAAAGAGTAGAAGCAGAGAAAGTAGAAGTGGAACAAGTAGAAGTGGAGAAAGAAGAAGTAGAAATTGAAGAAAAACCTACGGAAAAAGTATCAGGTAATAATGAAGTTGATCTATGGCTATCAGCTCTCAAAAGCAAAAGCCCTGTAATTAGAGATCATGCTAAAAAACAACTCAAAAAACTAACCGGCAAAGACTATGACTAAAAATACTCCTCAGAGAGTAGCTGTCATCTCTGATATTCACAGCAATTTAGAAGCGTTGATGGCGGTCCTTGAAGATATCGAAGATGAAAAGGTTGAAAAGATTTATTGTTGCGGTGATATTATTGGCTACGGAGCAAATCCTAATGAGTGTGTAGAAGAGATTAAGAAACGCAATATTCCTGTTGTCCTGGGTAATCATGATTCGGCAGCATTAAAACTCACTGATGTTTCTCACTTTAATGAAATTGCAAGAAGTGCAATTCTATGGACGAGAAAAAATACATCTGCTGAAAACTTAAAATGGATAGAAGGACTTCCTTATACTATCAAAGCTCCTCCGTTCTTTATTGTCCATGCATCTCCAAAAGATCCAAAACAATGGAATTATATCCTGACGATGGGTGATGCCCGATTGAACTTCCAGTATTTTGATGAGCAAATCTGTTTTTTAGGTCATTCACATCAGCCTTTTTTTATCGAACTTCACGATAAGAATCTATATTGTCCTACTCAAAATACGATTTCCATTAAGGAAGGTTACCGATATCTGATTAATGTTGGCAGTGTTGGTCAACCCCGTGACAGAAATGCCAATGCCGCTTATGTGATATGTGATTTGAGTGATAATTCTATCCAGCTTAAGAGAGTCCCGTATGATATACCATCAGCACAACAAAAAATAATCGACGCAGGCATCCCACAAGAACTTGCTGAACGGATTGCCTTTGGCTGGTGAGAGGTATGTCTAATCCAAGCAATATTCAAAAAAAAATCGATGAACTTAAAAAGCAAATCAGAAGGCATAATAAATTATACTATGTCGATAATCAACCTGAAATTTCAGATAGAGAATATGATGTCCTCTATAGTGAACTCGAAAAGTTAGAAAAAGAATACCCGCAATTTGTAACTCCTGATTCACCCACCCAAAGAGTCGGTGGAGAACCTCTGACTGAGTTTAAAACTATCATTCATTCCAAGCCAATGTTGAGTATTTCGAATACTTATTCTTGGGATGAATTGCGTGAGTTTGATAATCGTGTTAAAAAGGCTTTATCCGAGGAACAAATCGAATATGTTGTCGAACTGAAAATAGATGGTGTTGCTGTAACTCTGATGTATGAAAATGGATTGCTTTCTTATGGGGCGACTCGAGGTGATGGAACCAGAGGGGATGATATTACTCAGAATATTAAGACGATTAAATCCGCCCCGTTATCAATAGATGATGAGAGGTTAAAATCAGAAAGACTCGAAGTCAGGGGAGAGGTTTATTTAACGCATAAAGGCTTCGAGGAAATGAATAAACAGAGAGAAAAAGCAGATGAACCACTTTTTGCTAATCCAAGAAATGCAACGGCAGGTTCACTCAAATTACTCGATCCTAAAATAGTGGCTCAAAGACCTCTCAATATTTTTATATATGCTGTTGGTGAATCTGACATTTCTCATATTAATAATCACTGGGAAATGCTTAACTTCCTGAGTGAGATTGGTTTCAGGATTAATAAAAACAGACATTTATGTAAGGACATCGATGAGGTTTTTGAACAGTGTGCAAAATGGGAGGCAAAGAAAAAGAAACTCGATTATGACATCGATGGTCTTGTAATCAAAGTCAATAATTATAGACAGCAGGAAATCCTTGGGGCTACTTCTAAAAGTCCAAGATGGGTCGTAGCCTATAAATATTCTGCTGAGCAAGCTGTCACAAAATTACTCGATATCAAAGTTCAGGTTGGCAGGACAGGTGCCTTGACTCCTGTGGCTGTTCTGGAACCTATTCCTCTTGCTGGCTCAACTATTTCTCGTGCGACTTTACATAATGAGTTTGAAATCGAAAGAAAAT
>CAZYWQ010000160.1:0-6562 GCA_964651675.1 uncultured Candidatus Sumerlaeota bacterium
TTGATCTCGGTATGCGTGGCATACTCACGACGCCAGATTTCTTGTGGCTTCAGTTCGCTTCGCTCAGGAAAGTCACCGCACCACGCTTCGAGCCTGTCGAACAGTTCGGCTTGTAAAGGCTCCCATTCGTCCAATGTCATCTTCTCTAACATGGATTGTGCAATATTCTTGGCTGCAATTTTATTAGAAACAACCTTACTGAGCATTGAAGTTTGCATAACACTATAAATGATAACCAGTGTGGCTATGGCAAGAATAGGGATTGCAATTACTACTTCAAGTAGAGAAAAACCCTTCGTTCCGGTTCTTTTTTTAGAAATCATGACTTGCTCTCTTTTATAAAAATATCTAACTTTTAAATCCTAAATAAACTCCCCAGAAACAAATATAATAATTATCACTATTTTATAAGCAATTAATATACCTTATTTATAGCACAATCTCATTAATCACATATTTCCTTTTATTTCAGCACAATACAAAATCTATGAAAAATCGTTATTCGCTCTAATATCACATAAATTTGTCTATAATTTTACATCCTTACCCAAAACTGTTTAATTTTTTTACTTTAAATTAATTATAAACTCTTGACTATTTACATATTTAACACTTTAAATTCAGCATAATATAAAATTCACTAATTATATTTCGACAAAAAAGGGAAAAAGATTGAATACTCTGGTTAAAAAACTATATACGCTTCAGGAACTCGATAACGAAATAACAGAATATCAACTTCAAATCGAAGCTACCTTGAGTCGATTAAATCCCATCAAAAAAGAAATAAACAAAACAGAAGAAGATCTAAAATCCCTAAAAATTAGTATAGAAGAAAAAGAATTAGAGAGAAAAAGACTCGAAATTGAAATAGGTAAACGAGAAGCAGATATCCAGAAATATCAGGGTCAACTTTATGGTGTAAAAACACAAAAAGAATACGATGCCCTCGAGCATGAAATTGCAAATCTGAAAGAACTTAACTCCGCTGACGAAGATAAAGTTCTCGAAATCTATGAAAATCTTGATTCTGACAAGAAACAAATTACCGAGTTGAATGCTTTAAAAACTGGTAAAGAAGAAGAATCGAAAAAGATACAGAAAGAAATTGATACCGATATAGGTGCTAAAGAAGAAACTCTTAACCAAAAAAAATCTGAAAGGGAAAAACTCAGGGAGGAAATCCCCGATAACTATCTTACTATCTATGACAGGATATACTCTAAATTCCCCGGTGATGTTCTCACAACAATCAAAAACAATATGTGTATGGGATGTCGAATTACCCTACCACCTCAAGTACAACAGGAAATAAATTCATCTGAAAAAGTTGTATTCTGCGAAAGCTGCTCAAGAATTCTTTATCCCTCCGAAGAATAAAATTCAAGCATACAATCTGATGTTAACCCAACCTTGTAGTATTAAAACAAATTGCTTATGAAAATTTATGGTCCTGGATCACACGATTAATGAGCTTTTTACAGTCCAGTATGAGGTACCATCCTGGACATCAGAAAAGAGAAAGACATAATACCAGAAAAGTGCTTAATAGTCTGATATTACTGAAATTATTATTAATTAGCCATATATCATCTGTCCTACAAACACATTACATTTAACAAAAAAATAGACCAGAATAATTTATAAAATAGACCAGATTTTGAAATAAAATTGTTGACATCTATAAAATATATAGTGCATATTCTTATTAAAACCATTAAGAAAATGGAAGGAAGGTGACAGAAGAATGAAAAAAGGTTTTACTCTCATAGAATTATTAATTGTTGTAGCTATCATAGCAATCTTAGCTGCGATAGCCGTGCCAAACTTCCTCGAAGCTCAAACCCGCTCGAAAGTATCACGCTGTAAAGCTGATATGAGGTCTCTGGCAACGGCTATTGAATCCTATTATGTTGATGGCAACAAATATCCAGTCGGTTTCCAGGGAACAATCCCAGGAATAATATGGCAAGAAGGTTATATTAAATATCGTCTTGCTCGCCTAACCACACCAATTGCTTTTATAACAAGCCTCCCTGATGATACTTTCACACATCAAAATTTTGCATGGGATGGGTACCCAGGAGATGAACCAAGTTTTATATACCACCTTAAAGACTATCATAATTTCAGAAACTACTGGGCAACAAATCCGGAATTTCGTTTATGCGTTAACAGTCCATTTATATATTGGGTACTTATATCTCAGGGACCAGTGGCACCCAACACTAATTACATTGTATGGGTTGCTTACGATCCTACAAATGGAACAATGAGTGAAGGTAGAATATTCCGCTCCGGTCCATAAGGCTTATGAAATCTATCGATAAGAACACAGTTGGCAAATATTTTTATTTTTCCCCATTCATAAAATGTTAGGGTAAGAGGTGATGCAATTTGAAAAAAGGATTTACACTAATTGAACTATTAATTGTTGTGGCAATCATCGCTATATTAGCCGCAATTGCAGTGCCGAATTTTCTCGAAGCTCAAACACGATCAAAGGTTTCAAGAGTTAAAGCTGATTTTCGCTCAGCAGCAACTGCCATCGAAGCATACGCTGTAGTCTGGAATAAATATCCACCTGATAGATATAGTCCACAATTTCGATTTGATGATGTATTTTATTTAACCACACCAGAAGCATTCTTGACTTCAGTTAACTACACCGATCCATTTCGACCAGATTTCTTAAATGAAGCCTTAAGAGGATATAATTATTACCTTGTAGATGATTATTTAAGTGACTCCGCAGGTGTAGTGAGTTGGGGACATATCGTAGTAGTAGGGTGGGGACCGTGGCCTCCTGTTGCAGGATTAAAAACTTCTCCTACCGTTATATTAAAAAGCTATGGTCCCGATAGGGCTTCGAGTGGTGGTGAATGGATTATCTTTGGACTTGAAAATCGCTATCCCGATGGAACATCTCCATTCGGTATAGATAGAATGTATGACCCTACAAACGGTACTGTAAGCGAAGGCGATATTATTAGAATAGTAGGTGATACGAGAGGAATCCCATTTACATATTAATAATTTTCTCTCAGAAATTATAGATAAACTAAATCATAGAGTTGCTTTTAACAAGCAACTCTTTTTTATTCTCAACTACAACCCAAAGAAAAAATAACACTTGACAAAGTTGTTCTATTTATGACTGACTGAACAGTCAGTCAATTATATCTACCCTTAGATAAAAACCGATGAAAAATAAAAAATACATAGCACGAACTGATGAAGATAAGAAAAGAAAAAGGAAATTAATCCTTGATAATGCTATGAAACTCTTTGTGAAAAGGGGATTTTTTAAAACCACGATTGATGAAATAGCGAAGAATTCCAATTTGAGTAAGGGCTTAATTTATTGCTATTTTAAAAACAAAGAAGAAATCTTTATCGCCATCACCGAAGAAACAATGGCGTTCTTTAATGAAGAAATAGAAGATTTCGAAAAAATGAATATATCAGCCTTAAAGAAACTGGAGAAACTTGGTGAAATAACCTTTATCTTCTACGAAAAACATCTCGATATCTGTCGAATGCTTATCAAAATATGGGGACATTCCGCAGAAACCTTTACTTTTGATATGGATACTTGGACAAAAAAAATGTATAGAATATATCGCAAAAAAATCGCTGATATTATTATCGAAGGCATCAAAAACAAAGAAATAAGAAAAAATATTGACCCTCCCAAAGCAGCAACAATGATTTTAGCCCTATTAGACGGACTTATGATTCAATGGATGCTCGAACCATCATTATTCAATGTCAAAGAATATAAACGAGCATTCAAAAATATTTGCTTAAAAAGTATAATGGCAAAGGAATAACTGAAATGAATAACAATAATAAACTATTCAAAATTACAAATCTGAAGAAATACTATCAAATGGGAGAAGTGACCGTAAAAGCCTTAAGAGAGATAAATCTTGAGATTTATAATGGTGAATTTTTGGTTGTTTTAGGACCGAGTGGTTCAGGTAAAAGCACCTTATTAAATATAATTGGTGGTTTAGATACTCCAACAGAGGGAAATATTCTCTTCAAAGATACAGAACTCTCCAAATATGATGAAAAAGAATTAACACTTTTCAGACGGAATAATATCGGTTTCGTTTTTCAATTCTATAATCTCATACCCAATCTGACAGCGGAAGAAAATGTCGAGATGGCAACGGAAATCTCAGAAGATGCCATAAATCCGAAAGAAGTCCTTGAATTAGTCGGTTTGAGTGATAGAAAAAACCACTTCCCTTCCCAGATGTCCGGTGGTGAGCAACAGAGAGTAGCGATAGCTCGTGCAGTTGCAAAAAACCCCGAAGTCCTCCTTTGTGATGAACCGACAGGCGCTCTTGACTATAGCACAGGCAAAATCGTCCTTAAACTCCTATCTGATATTAATCTGAAAACCAAGACTACTGTCATTATCATCACTCACAATGCTGCAATTGGTCCTATGGGCGATAGAATAGTCAAAATGAAAGATGGATTCGTAAACAACATCATAGGAAACGAACAGCGTAAACAAGTTGATGAAATAGAATGGTAAAAAGCTGATGACAATATTAAATAAAAAACTTCTCAGAGACATTAAAAAAAGCAAGGGACAAGTCATCGCACTTATTCTTGTTATAATGAGTGGTATCGGTTGTTTTATATGTTTCTATGCAGCTTATAGAAATCTCAAACTCTCTAAGGAATCTTATTACAGTAAATATAACTTCGCTGATTTTTACATCCCTTTGGAAAAAGCTCCTAAAAGGATTATTTACAATGTTAATAATATCAAAGGCGTGAAATTAGCACAAGGAAGAATCGTAAAAGATGTAACCATCGATTTGATAGATGATGATAAACCAAAAGTCGGCAGGATTATATCCCTACCCGATAAGCAACGATTCACGATCAACAATATTTTTCTATCATCAGGAAGATATTTTTCAATCGAACGACTAAATGAAGTAATAATCAACGACAGATTCGCTGAGGCAAATAAGTTAAAGATTGGCGATTCACTTTATGCCATTATTAACAATAAAAAACACAAACTCTTAATAATAGGAACTGCCTTATCACCAGAATATGTCTATATGATAAGGAATTCTCGTGAGTTTATCCCGAATCCAGAAAACTTTTGTTTGCTTTATGTGAAAAATGATTTTGCCGAGATGAGTTTTGACCTAAGGGAATCGTGCAATGAAATAATCGGACTCACCAATACCAATGCGAATCTCGATGCAATATTAGAAATCGCAAAACAGCGGTTGGATCCTTATGGTGTATATACAACAATCAAGAAAAAAGACCAACTTTCGAACTTTTATTTAAGTAGTGAAATAAAAGGATTGGGAGTTTCGGCAACTATAATTCCAATCATCTTTCTCGGAATTGCCGCAATCATTCTTCAGATAATGCTTGGACGATTAGTCAAAAGACAAAGAACCGAAATCGGTCTGCTCAAAGCCTATGGATATTCAAACTGGATGATTATGAGTTACTATTTCAAATATGCATTAATCATTGCCATAGCAGGAGCCTTTTTAGGCTCTATCCTCGGTCAATTGTTCGCTAAAGGTCTGATAAAAATGTATATTACATTTTACCAATTCCCCATCTTCAAGTACGAATTTTATCCCGACATTTTCATAACAGGATTTATTATCAGTTGCTTTTTTGGACTCATAGGCGCTTCCAATGCAGCTTATAAGGTTATGAAAATTGCTCCTGCCGAATCTATGAGACCCGAACCTCCTAAATCCGCAAAAAAAATCTTCGTCGAACAATTGGTCATTTTATGGAAAAACCTTACTTTCACCTGGAAGATGATAATGCGGAACATATTCCGATATAAATTTCGTTCTTTTTTTTCAATCGTAGGTGTTGGACTTGCCACAAGTCTTCTTATTGTCGGTTATTTTTCTTACGACTCTTTCGATTATATAGTCGAAGACTTCTTCGTGAATATGCAAAAGCAGAATGTTAAAATTACTTTGGAAAGTGAACGAGGTAAAGATTCATTTTACGAAATAAAGCGATTTGATTATATCAGAAAAGCAGAACCTGTCTTTGAATATCCTTTTCAAATAAAAAAAGGATGGAGGAAAAAGGATATTTTGATTACGGGTTTGACAGAATCTTCTCAACTTTACAGATTGTCAGACACTGATGGAAAGCCTGTTAACATCGGCAAATCAGGCTTATCGATATCAAAAAGGATAGCTGAAAAATTGCATATTTCTCCGGGTGATATGGTAATAATTAAACCTCTTATTGGAAAAATAAAAAAAGAGAAAAAAGTCCCAGTTGTTAAAATCATAAATCAATATATCGGACAAGGCGCCTATATGAATATCAATCGACTGAGCAGAATAATGGATGAAGCATTCGTTTTAAATGGTGTTTTGCTCAGTGCTGAAGAGGATAAGATAGAAACATTGAATCAGGAGGTGAAAGACATTCCTGCAATAGCTGTCGTTGAGATAAAAAGTGATTCGGTTAAAAATTTAGAAGCAACAATCGAGGAATCCTTCGGCATTATGAGTTCATTCCTTACATTCTT
>CAZYWQ010000161.1:0-1460 GCA_964651675.1 uncultured Candidatus Sumerlaeota bacterium
AACTTGTGGATCCGAAACACACAGCAGTTCTGGTCATAGATATGTGCAATGAACCAACTCATCAAAAAGGTTATTTCGCAAATAAAGGAGCAAATCTATCCACCATAGCTGAAATCGTAAAACCGATTTCTGATTTTCTCAAGGTTGCACGAGAAGCTGGTGTTCTTGTAACTCATATTCAACAATCCAATCTGCCCGGTGGACGAGGTGATTCTCCAGCCTGGTTACGGTTGAAAAATATCGCATACAAACTTAATGAAGATGATGGAATCGATGATGACTATTGTGTCGAAGGAACCTGGGGTGCTGAAATACATCCTGATTTAACTCCACAGAAAAATGATGTTGTTGTGAAAAAACAACACGCAAGTGGATTTATCGGGACAAATCTCGACCTTGTCCTTCGTTCTAACAAAATCGAGACAGTCATTGTAACAGGAACTTCCACTTACGGATGTGTGCTAAACACTGTAATGGATGCATCTTGCTACGATTACTATGTTGTTGTCGTAGAAGACCTTATTGCAGGTCCGAATGCACCTTTGCATTCATCAGCAATGTCAATTATGCGATCTCGACACGATATTTTTAAAAGGGATGAAATAATCAAAATATGGAAAAAGAAATAAAAGGAGATTCGTTTAGATGGTTTTACAAGCTTTTCCAGACTTAAAATTACAGACTGAGATGCCAAAGAAGAAATTTAAAATAGGAATAATAGGTTGCGGCTTTGTGGCAGATACCTATGAGATGCCCGGATATAAGAATGCAGGATTCAATGTTGTTGCAGTGTGTGATATTAATCCTGAGCGACTAAAAACCTTTCAGAAAAAATGGGATATTCCTTATGCATTTAAAGATTATTGCAAAATGCTCGAAATGAAAGAACTCGATGTTATCGAAGTAACAGTCGAGAAAAATACCCGTGTTCCCATTGTTGAAGACTGTGCAAAAGCAGGTAAACATTTACTAATCCAGAAACCATTTGCTGCAAATGTTGCTGATGCTAAGAAAATGGTAAATGCTGCAGAAGAAGCAGGTGTGAAATTAGCTGTCAGTCAGCAATATCGCTGGATGCAGATTTACAGAGCAGCATACGAACTTATTAAAAGAGGATATATTGGAGATGTCTATTATATTCTCCTCAATATGATATGTGATCAAGACACTGTTTATTTTAGCAAACCATCAAGAAAATGGAATGCGAAGATTAATGATTTTGTAACAGTCGAATGGGGAGCACATAATTTCGATCTTCTGCGATTTTGGGCACAGAAAGAACCTGTCTCTGTCTGCTGTTATACATCACGAATGCCTAATCAAAATTTCAAGAGCGATATGGTTGCAACCTATGCTGTGGAATTTGATAAACATCTTAGTGCTGGATTGACATTGGTTCATACCACAAAGGGAGATATGTTTGACCAGGCATTTCGCATCGAAGGTACTGAGGGCGTCAT
>CAZYWQ010000161.1:1470-6510 GCA_964651675.1 uncultured Candidatus Sumerlaeota bacterium
TCTCATTCGTGGAAGCAATTATCGGTTTCTGGAGTTTAATTCCAAAAAGTACAGCAAGAACTTTCCAGGTCAATTAACCATCAAAGCCGAAGTTCAAGGGGATTTTTACGAAGACCTGAACTGGTTATACGAAAATTATGTGAATATAATGGCGGAATTTCTCAAGGCAATCGAAGATAAGAAAACTCCACCCTGTAGCGGGAAAGATAATCTCAAAACGGTTCGTGCCTATATTGCCGGGAAAATTTCCGCTGAAGAAAAACGCATCGTTTATCTAAAAGAAGTTTAATTTTTAG
Organism: uncultured Candidatus Sumerlaeota bacterium; assembly: GCA_964651675.1. Lineage (GTDB taxonomy): Bacteria > Sumerlaeota > CAZYWQ01 > CAZYWQ01 > CAZYWQ01 > CAZYWQ01. The sequence goes on from CAZYWQ010000161.1 coordinate 1,767, forward strand.
GTTTTTATGATGATAAATAAGAAACAAATCAAACTTGGAATAGATTCCTATTCCCTAAGAATAGATGCGATTGAAGTTCTTAATCAAGCTCATAAGTTTGGTTTGGATGGTGTACATTTTTCCACTACAGACCAATTTTCAGATTTCTCACAAAGCTATGTCCAGAAAGTTAAAGAAAAAGCTCAATCTTTAAATCTCCATATAGAAATTGGTATGGGCTCTTGCAATCCATTTTCTGAATGTCGGGCTTCTCACGAGAAAAATAAGAGTCATTTGAATGTATTGAAAGAACATATTTTTCTGGCTCATCAGTTAGAAGCAAATATTGTGAGAACCTTTTTCGGTTTCACAAAAGAACGCTTCAATAAAGATGTTCCATTCAAAACTCAAATCGATGCAACAATTAAAAACCTAAAGGAAGCAACGAAGTTGGCAGAAAAAAACAATGTATTTATTGCTCTCGAAAACCATATGGACTTGACTTCAGCTGAACTCATCAAACTTATAACCGAAGTTGATTCACCTAACTTTGCCATTTGCTTCGATACTGCGAATCAATTAATGCTTCTCGAAGATCCTTTAGATGCACTAAAAAACCTAATCAGTTATATACGAAGTGTTCATTTGAAAGATGCACTTTTATTTCCATCAGACAATGGCGCAGACTTCATTGTTGCGACTATCGGTGAGGGAATCGTTCCGTTAAAGAAGATAATTAACCTGCTTATAAATTCAGGTTATCAAGGAAATCTAAACATAGAAGACCATGAATATATCTTTCCCATTCCGTTTAAGAACAACGACTTTATCAGTGCTTATCAGCATATAACAGAAGAAAAAATTAATCACTTTAAAGGATTAATTGAACATTGTTTAAAATTGATACCAAAGGATTTCTCGATCGAAGTCTATAAAACTTTGACTGATTCAGCGTGGAATAATGTTATCACCCAACGCCTGGGAAAAGATATTCATAATGCAAAAACTTTACTAAGTGAAATTTATGGTATGTAGGGAATGGTCGTGACCGTTCTTTACGGCTTATATCACACAGGGAAAGTAATATGGAAGAACAAAAAATTTTCACAAAGATTGTTCAGGTAGCCATTGTTGTCAGAGACATTGAATCATCCGTGAAAAAATTTTATGATACGTTCCAGATTGGTCCCTGGGAAATACATACTTACACACCAAAAAATACCGATGATATGCAAATTAGAGGCAAACCCTGTGGATATTCTATGAAATTAGCCTTTACCCGATTAGGAGATATACAAATAGAACTTATTCAGCCACTCGATGACAAAAGTATTTATGCGGAATTTTTGCACGATAAGGGAGAAGGACTTCATCATCTCGGTTTCGATACTCCTGACTATGAAAATGCAATTAAATTCGCTCAAGATAAAGGCATTGGAATACTACAACAAGGCTCTCATAAAGGATACGGTTATACTTACTTAGATACAACACCGTTCCTATCGTTCATTTCTGAGATTTTTAAACCGCCCAAAAACATTATTAAGGAATCACCCGAATCAACTTATCCATAATGAAATACGGAGGAAGTAAAATGAGAAAATTAGCATTGGTTGTTTTGATTCTAATGGGAATCGCAGTATACTCCTATGGACAAACAGAAAAGTCGGAGACTTTAGAATTATCGAATAAAAATATTCGGTTTTTCATTTCTGCTAAGAACGGTGCAATTCTCGCTGGTTGGGACAAATCAAAGAATGTAATTTGTTTCGAAGGTTCTGCTGATTTATACAATGTAGATGTCGCAGAAAAAATTGGCGAGGGCAAATATAATTTGAATAGAATTCAAGGAACGGAAGAAGAAGATGTAGTAACAAATGAGCCAAAAATTTTATCTGAGAATGGCAAGAAGGTAACTCTGGAATGCACCAATTCAAAATTTCCTTTTATTAAATTAATCAAAGAGTATTCCATTCAAGAAAACTTGGGAATATTAGACAAAAAAGTAGAAATCATAAACAATGGTGATAAACCAATTGTATTTGCCATCCTCAATAATACAGCATTAAGTAATGACATTAAAGCGCAGGGATATTTCCAAGCCCCGATGTATGCCAGCAAACTTCCTGCAAAGGATTACATCGGGAAAACCACTCCTCTCATCAATTATTATTATGGTGGTTTTACTGTTCAGACAATGAACATTTTTAATCCATCGCTAAATCTGGTCGCAGGAAATTATATCTACAAGATCAATGATAAATATACATTCCCTATACGAGGTGGAGTTATTACTTTTACTAATCAAGAAAAATCAGGAATCACACTTACTCCGCAAGGGTGGAGATTTAATATTTACTTTGATCTTATTAAGCCCAACGAAAAATCTTCCTCTGTTTTTCGCTATTGTATCTTTAAGGGAGATTCTACAGATTTTATGTCTCATCTTTTCTCACAACCCGAATATCAAAACATAGATAAAGGAACAAAGTTCCCTCAGTGGATGGATGAAGTAAAGATTTCACAATTTTGTTATCCTGCTACAGAGGATGCGATTGGTGACAAAATGATTCTTCGATTTAATGAGTTAGCGAAGGCATTAGGTGAAGGATACATCCTTCCGATCTATGATGTCTATCGCGGTTCTGGATTCTATTATTATGAAGAAGAATCAGATTGGTGGACTAAACAAAGAGAATCTCTCGATACTTCGACTAAGACCTGGGGAAAATACGATGTCCAGGTTTTTACTCATACGACAATGGACTGGGTGCAGAACAAAATTAATGAAATGCATAAGGAAAGTCCACAAACAAAAATTGGATTATATGTCTGGATGTGGTCGAACAAGGCTGACATACCGCAAGCGAAAGAACATCCTGACTTTTTTATCAAAGATGAAAAAAATCAATACATAGAGTTTCTTCCTCAATGCTATGTGAATAATTATGCCTTACCGGAATATCAAAACTATTATGCAACATTAATTCCGAACATTATTAAAAAATATTCTTACGACTTCATATACAATGATGGTGGAGGATGGCCCGAACAACATATCGATTGGCGCACAATGCATACGCTTCAATTCGATGATTATGTTACTTTTATTAACAAACTAAAACAGAAATTGGACAAAGTCGATGAAGCCGGTTACTTTTGTAACAATCCACACGGTGCATTTTCGCAATGTGGATTCATTGAGATGGGACCAAAGGTATTCGAGAATTGGAAGAACCTTACTGACCTGCTTTATTTCTGTAAATTGGGTCAACGCGATCCAAGACGCTGGATTTCTCATCTTTACTGGCATCTAACAGAAGGTGCTTATACACGAATGATGTTTTTCTATGCCTTTAAACCAAACAGTGATTTTAATTATGCCAATCGTGGAAAAGGCGCAGGATTGGGTGAGCCTTACGAAGGTCACGGTCGTTATGATGAAGGATTGCAATGGATTTTACCAAGAGTGCCTTATATAAATGGCGTCTATGAGATGCGTCACGCAATGATTATTGATGCTGATGTGAAGCCAGATTGGAGAACTGAGGATACGGAGATTGAAACAATCGCTCTTCAGCAGGGTAATACACGATTCATCTCCGCAATCAATCATTATAAGGAACCGAAAGATATCAAATTATCCGCTTCAATGAAAGGTTTAAAATTTAATAATTCCAAACCTGTCTTTATCTGGTCTCAAGAACTCTTAGATGAATCAGAAGTTAGTCTTAATATTCAGTCTATTATGAAGGATCGCAACTTCACATCAATAAAGAATCCCGGAGAAAGATTGGGACTGGATGTCAAGTTATCTCCAAACTGTTTAAAGATACTAACTATATCTCAGGAACCGGGATTTGTCTATTCTGTAGATGGTAGAAGAACTCAACTTCGTTTGAGTGAAGAGCTTGGAGTTAAAATTAAAGGTGAACTGAACGAAGAGCAAAAATCACTGAATGTAAAAGTGGAATCTTCCAGAGATGCAGAATGTATTTTTTATTTCCCCTGGGCAGAAAAAAATATTTTTGTTAATGGAAAAAAGATCTCCGCTCTAAGTTTTTATGAGGGAAATAACAGATTCCTAAAGATCCCTGTCTCCAAAGGAATTCATAAGATTGAAATCGTAGGTAATTTGAATAATAAATAGCGATTAAAAGGAGAACGAAGGATGTATATTACTATATTCGATTGGGTGATTATTGGCGGATATATGATATTTACCGTATCTGCTGGAATTGTTGCACAAAGGTATGTAAAAAACGTTTCTGATTTTTTAACAGCAAGTCGGGGATTAAATCTCTTTTTAGCTATTGCAACACTTTCAGCAACCGAATTGGGACTTGTTACCGTTATGTATATGGCGCAGGAAGCCTTTGTAAATGGTTTTGCTGCTTTTACATTCGGTATTATTGCTGGTATAACAGGACTATTTCTCGGATTGACTGGTCTCGGAATTGTCAGATTCAGAAAAACCAATATCGTGACTGTAGCGGAATTTTTCGAGAAAAGATATACTGTCGGAATCAGGAAAACTGCTGGTACTTTAGCTGCTATAAGTGGAATACTGAATGAAGCGATGTTTCCCTTTCTTTCAAGTATGTTTATTGTATATTTTACAGGATTACCACCTGCAGTTCAGATATTGGGAGTAAGTGTCCCAACAGTTCCTATAGTGATGTTCATCCTTATAGCAATTACTACAGTTTATACGGTTATGGGTGGAATGGTCTCTGTAGCTTTTACCGACTATATTCAATTCGTA
>CAZYWQ010000162.1:0-6506 GCA_964651675.1 uncultured Candidatus Sumerlaeota bacterium
CCATCATCAAGAGGATCTATTCGCAAGCCTTTAATTAAGTTATTGCTATTGTAATTATATGTATAACCAGGCAAATCACCTAAAAAAACGAAAATATTTTTATAATTTCCATCGCAAATTATAGGAACACTTCGAGAACGTTGTTGAGCAAAACCCAAGCTATTATCATAATATACCCTTAAATACTTATCTCCTGATTTTGATTGAATAGCTATCTTTATCCAAATATAATCATTTGGACTTCCCTTATAACCTAATCCTGAGTTAATTGAATTATTACCAACGTATGGGTCGTTATCATTAATATCACCAACTAGAGCACCTAACCATGGCGACTGATAACTAGGTATGTGCCATGGATTACCTATTTTTAGTCCATGATTTATCGTACTCCATTCAGTAACTTCCGATAGACTATCAAAGGTCCATTTACTCCATGAAAAACAAAGCTCATCTCCTTGAGCATCACCAACAGCAAAAAGATTTGTTATGCTTAATAATAGCGAGAAAATTGTTAGAATAAGGATGATCTTTAGATGATTCTTAGAATTAACCATTGTTATAAGCCCCTTTTAAAATTTAAAGATTCAATTAGTTTTTATTTGAGTGTTAAAAATTTATTTCTCAAAAAGATAATATTATTTTCTGAGGGAAATGGTCAGTATGCCTGCAGTTCAGTAAAGTAACATAAAGAGAAAGTATGAACATCCTCTATATGCAATCCGCACAAAATCATCATCGAATTTTCCCCTAAGAAATTTATTTATGTTCTCCTTTTATCTTCCGAGGAAAGATATTTGTGAAAAAATACTGAATAAGGGTTTGCTTTATGATTGATAATATCTAAAAAGTCAACATTAATTTAATGCATTTTTAGTGTAATATATGGTACTTTTATAGAATTAAATAAACAGAAGATTATAATTTAACAAAAGAGCGTATTTTCTTTGAGTTAAGTTTTGTTATTTATCTTGAAGCAACTTTGATTCAAATTCATACGGAGTTATATAACATAAATGGTGATGTGGTCTCTTTTTGTATACCTCTCTTGTAAAACAGGGGATTCGTTCTTTTACCCTCTTGTACTATTCAAAGTAATGGATCACCTGTCAATAATGATGCCAGTATTAAGTTCTCATCTCTTTCTTTCCATCCATAAATCCCGAGAGCTTCTAATATCATAGTCGTATTCCTCTTTTTTTTGAATATTTTTGATTAAAAAAGAAAAGGGAGAAATTCTGTTAATGAGGAATCACTCCCTTGAATAGAATTGATAAATGCTGTATAACTTAGTTTATTTTATAAAGCTTAATAAGATTCTGGGTTCTCTATTATTTTGTATTTATATGAGTCCTTATACTTGAGTTTCGTTTCTATCAAATTTTTCATCTCATAACATTTTGCGAATTATTTTTATTAAAATATAGTCAAAAGACTTGACAAATGTGAGTATAACTCATAAAAAATTTTACAAACCTATTCCTGAAAAAAAATAGTTAATAGTAATATACTGACAGTTTAAATACATTATATTAGGAGGGTACAGGAATTGCTTGGGCACAAGAATGTCAGAATGACAATTATATATACCCATGTTTTGAATCTTGGAGGAAGAGGTCTCCGAAACCCGATAGACATACTCAAAAATATTCCACAAGAATGCACCCTATACAGAATTAAGACGCTGTATATATAGATTTAAACGGAATTATATATAAAATAGTGAGGCGGTATAGACTATGATAAATTATCTGATTAAGCTTTTAAATAGAACTGTCGATCCTTTCATTCTAAATATTGGTGATTTGGAAATAGCAAATAAGTTTTGGGATTATCCACCTGAACCATTTGTTGATTCATTTTTAAATGAATTTATTGCTCGCCGAGAAGGTCTTAGTTTAGATAATAAGGAATCAATCATAATCAATATTCTTAGTCATAGAGATAATCAGTATATTTGGGATAGATGTAAGGAAACAAGTGAAATTGATGAGAGCGATCCACAAGTTTTATTCTCAGAATTTCGTGATAGAATGCGTGGCTTTAAAGATTGTCAATTAGAAGAATGTGCTAGTGATTATAGAATTAAAATTAAAAATTATATTTCTAAAATAGAACCCATAACTAAAAAGATCGAAAATTTATTAAAGGAAGCAAAAAACTTAAAAAATAGAGGCAAAGTATTATATCTATCAAACGAATTTGATGAGTTTAAAAAAGTTTTAACTAAGTACCGGAAACAATTAGATGAGTCTTCTTTAGTTAGAAGAGCGGCAGCTAAATTGAGACGAGAGACATTTTTATTTAAAGGTATTTCAACAATTATCGGATTTTTCCGAGATTTTGATATTATCCCACCCTTATTAAAGCTGTCAACTCTTGATCTCGTCCTCGATAATCCTTTTAGGCATATGGTATGGTTACCAGTCCCACTTTATAATTCAGTTCAAGATAATTGGGAGAAATATAAGGATAAGAAATCATGTATTCAGATAATTGAGACTTATATCAATATATATGATAGTTTGAGAGAAATATTTGAAGCAGATTTCTTAGTAAAACGCAAAAATGTTTTACTTGAATCTTTAAAAGCTGCTATTTCGGGGTATTTTACAGCCGCATCGTTATTACTTTACTCTCAAACTGAAGGCATATTACTTGATTTAGCAATTAAAGTAAATAATAACAAATTTGGTGCTGCAAAAGCGAAGATATTCCCCTGTGAAGATGCAATTAACTGCTATATAGATAATAATGGTAAAGAAAGAGAATTGCTGAGCATTAGCAATTTACTATTTGATTCTGCATTTCGTGACTTTTTTTGGCCTGGTTTTATAGAATATTTTGTATCCGACTTTTATTCCGAAAGATGCCTTCTTGCTCACGGCAAAGTTTCAGAACAACTATTGGAAGGTGATTATAAAACAATCTCTTTATTTGTTATTACTGTCTGTGATATTTACGGTGAGTTTATAAAAAATGGAAATGCACCAGTAATGTCAAAACTATATAAACTTAGAAATGAATCATCGTGATTAACATTTTTGTTAACAAGAAAATTTATTAATCCGCCTCTTTACAAATGCTTATTATGAAAGCCATTAGCTTGAGTAGATTATTGAGATAATTACAAATAATAGCGGAGTAATGAATCGCAATGACCACATACAAATTGCCTCGTTTCATTGGACTCCAGAAATTGCGTAGGTGTTTTATATGCAATACCGTTTTGAACCATAAAAACTACACATTAGAACATTTGATACCACAATGGATCATACGGCGTTTCGGATTGGAGGAACACACAATTACGTTTGATCATAATGTTACAATTAAATATCTCGACTTTGTTTTACCTTGTTGTCGAGAATGCAATTGTAACTTATTGTCTCCTATAGAAACGAGCCTATACTATGCTTTTTCGTCCTCTGCTCACAAACCTACACAGATTCCCATTGATACATTTGCTGTCTGGTCATGCAAGATCTTTACGGGTGTACATCTTTACGAAGCGGCGTTGCAGAAGTACTTCACAACCCACAAAAAGTGCAGCCTTAGGAATATTGTTCCTAAAGATTTGTGTCGATTCTACTTAAGAATGTTACGAGGGCAGGTTCGTATAACACATATCAATTTGGATTTCCCGTTTACAATATTTGTTTTCCCCACGAAGCTCCCGCGAAAACAGGATGAAAGGTTCGATTTCCAATTGGCGAGAAACTTGAATGCCCTGTATTTGCGACTTGGTCGCTGGTCTCTGCTCTCACGTTTTGATGGCGGGTACTTAGCTCTCTATGGCAAGCATTTCTTTGAACCCTTCTTTCGACGCCGACTCGCTCCTCTTCAGGTTGAGGAATTAGCAGCACATTTCTTCACAATGGCAGAAAGACAGGCGCATCGACTCCTTTATGTTCACCGTCGTTACGGTAAATTAGAAGAGATTGAGTATCTTCCGGTTCCATTAAGACGACCTTTCATTACACCAAAAACATGCGATGATTTTGCATATTGGTTTTCATATTTCACGAGAGTCCCAGCATCAACGCTGGTAACTCCTAATCACCGTAGGACATTCCTGTTAGACGATGCTGGACACTTAATGAATATTCCAGGGGATAGAGACAAGTGTTTTGCCCAGAAACACTCATAACATAAGACTATTAGCTTTTGAAAAACACAAGCAGGTAACAAAAACTTGCACCATACGTAGAACTCGCTATAAGCCCGTCACAGATAAGGTATGTCGTTCTTGTTTCCTCGAATGTGAGCTTGGTGAACTGAAGCTTGACATTAGTGGATTCCTTCGAGTTAAATATAAACTTTGATAAACTGTCTGGGTCCAATCCACAGGTGAAGTGTCAATTTTATGATGCTTAATATTTTTATGTGTAGCTATAATGTTTTTATGCCACAGCGATCTGCTGCGAAGGATAAATTTTCAATATGTAGTATTTTCTAATTTAATAACATTTCCGAATTCCTCAAAATCTTCACAAGTCTGTGCGCTGTCAAAAAGTATTGTTAGTGTTTTCAGTTCTTGTTTCTTGAGATTCTGTTTTAGGTCTTCATTTATTGAAGCATATCCATCTGTAATGATTACCGCTTTGTCAAAGCCTTTTTCTATGACTGATTTTGCTATGCAGTTGAAGTCTGTTCCATAAATTGTTTCTATGTCGCCTTTTGAGTAAGTATTCAAATAATGTCTCGACTACTTTGTTGTTGAATTTAAGGATTGTTGTAACTCTTTTTCGGCTTTGAATATAATAATGTGTTTAGATAAGACGTAAGTTCTAACCCAAAGGTAGTCTATAGGTGGGAAATTACATATTATTGAAATAGAATTATCCTAGTCACTTTTTAGTTAAAATTGTTTCATCAGTTTGTATGTAATCACTTTCAATTTCAGGACATTCTTTATTAGAAGGTTTTTTAAGATTAAATTTCACCAAGAAATGATTTTCTGACATTTTCGTTCTTGAGGAGATTTTCCCCCGTGTCTTCCAAGAAAATTTCACCAATTTTAAAGACATATCCTCGATGACAATATTCTAAAGCCATTTGAGCATTTTGCTCTACTAACAAAACAGCAGTTCCGTTTCGATTAATCTCTCTAATTTTCTCAAAAACATCTTCCACATAATTCGGTGACAAACCTAATGAAGGTTCATCAAGCAATAATAATTTGGGATTAAGCATTAAAGCTCTTCCGATTGCTAACATTTGTTGCTCACCACTACTTAATGTGCCTGCTTTTTGCTTCTTTCTTTCATAAAGAATCGGGAATAATCCAAAAACATTTTCTATTCGCTCTTTTAAAAATGAACTCTTAACTCTCCAACTCATCAACTCATCAACTGCAGTATACGCACCCATCTCTAAATTTTCGGAGACAGTCATTGTAGGAAAAACTCTTCTTCCTTCAGGGACAAGAGAAATCCCCTTTCTGACCAAATCATGTGGAGGAATATTTTTAATCGATTCACCTAAATAAATCACATCACCAGATTTTATTTCGCCATCTGTTGGTTTTAAAAGACCACAAACCGACTTTAGGGCAGTAGATTTCCCCGCTCCATTAGGTCCAATCAATGCAACTATTTCTTCCCCATCAACATAAAAAGAAATATCATTAAGTGCCTGAACCATTCCATAACATACAACTATGTTCTTTACTTCAAGAAGCACTTCTCTTTCTCCCTAAATAAGCTTGTATTACATTTTCATCCTCGACAACTTCCTCCGGTGAACCTTCAGCAATCTTTTTCCCATAATTCAATACAATAACTTTATCTGAGATTCCCATAACAACTTTCATATCGTGTTCAATGAAGACGATTGTTTTCCCTTCGGCTCTCAACTGCTTTAATATCTCAAGTATCTTCACTCGCATTTCAGGGAAAACACCTGCAGTGGGTTCATCCAATAAAAACAATTCCGCTTCAGTAACTAATGCCCTTGCAATTTCGATTAGTCTTCTCTGACCATGTGATAAATTTTGTGCTAATTCATCTTTCTTTTCAGAAAGTCCGACAAGTTCCAAATGTTTCAATACTTTTTCTTTGTTTGCTTCTTCCTCTTCTTTCATTGCCTTAGTTTGCAATAATGCAGAACAAAGCTTTTCACCTGTACTATACCTTGTTGCCAACAGCATATTTTCTAACACAGATATCTGTGGAAATAATCTGATATTTTGAAAAGTTCTTGATACACCCATCCGAGCAATTCTATGAGTAGAAAAATTCGTAACTTTCCTATCGAGAAAATAAATCTCTCCCCTTTGCGGTCTCAAAAAGCCTGTAATCATATTGAATATTGTTGTCTTACCCGCCCCATTAGGACCAATCAGGCTTGTAATCTTACCTTTCTCAATGGAGAATGACAAATCATCAACAGCGACAACACCATCAAATTCTTTTGTTAAATTTTTTGTTTCAAGAACATTCATATTTGTCTCACTTAAATCTATATTTCCCTAAAATCCCTTGAGGTCTTTTCAACATCAAAAT
>CAZYWQ010000163.1:0-4890 GCA_964651675.1 uncultured Candidatus Sumerlaeota bacterium
ATCCAATGTTGTTGAACTACTTTTCCAGGGTAAAGACGGTGGTAATCTTGATCGTGGGCTCAGGGTTACCTCCGTCTTATTGGGTAATAATAATTATTACTTTTGCCATCCTCAGAAAAAATCTTCTTTGGGTGATAATGGAAATACGATAGAGGGATTTTTAGAAAAAACCTGGTGGGAGTTTCTCGAGAATTTCTCGAATGTGCTGAGAAGTATTACGGAAATTAAAGGGAATAGTAAGGAAAGCGATCTCTTCATTCATAATTTATATAATAGTAATACTCAATCAAGTTATCTGTATAATAATTATAAGGGAAAGTATGTTAGTATTGAAAGAGAAGGATTGAATGTAAAGGATAAAGAAGCTGTTTCTTTAGATGGAAATGGTGGAAAGAAGCAATTTGATTTCACAGATAAAATATTAAATGAACTTGAGTGTATTTAAATTGCTATGAGGATAAAATGGTACAAGATAAGAATATTTTTAATCTTCTCGATCTTACTATGCGGTTTTATAGCTGTGGAAGTCAAACTCTATTTGCTTCAATATATGCAATATGATGTTTTGAATGAGGAAGAAAAAGGTCAAATTTTCACAGATTATGAGATAAAGCCAAAAAGGGGAAATATTTTCGATCGCAATGGTAAAGAATTAGCGATTAGTGTAGATGTAAATTCCATATATGCAACTCCCTCCAAAATTCTCAAGAAAAAATTTACTGCAAACAAACTTGCGATAGCAACAGAAAAACAAGTTGGCTTGATTTATAAGCGTATAAACAAAAAAACAAAAGGTGAAGTCCCAGTAGTAAGACAAATTGAAGATGAGACAACACGAAAGGTTGAAGATTTAAAAAAGGAGTTAGAGGAAAAAGGTTATATTAAAAAAGGTGCTATACGATTCGTTAAAGAGAGTAAAAGATACTATCCAAAAGAGGAGTTAGCAGGTCACATTGTTGGATATACGAGAGATGATGAGAATGGTGATAATATAGGTGCTGGTGGAATTGAATATCTTTATGATACATATCTGAGAGGTTCTTTAACCTCAATCGAAGTTAAAGTAGATGGAAGGCGAAATGGTATATATCCTATTTCGGATGAGGAACTAAAAAAGTCTTATGGCAATCACATTTATCTGACAATAGATGAGAGTATTCAAAGCATTGCCGAAAAGGAATTGAAGAGGTGTGTCGAAGAATATGAGGCTGAAAGCGGCATTGCGCTGGTAATGAATTGTCAGACAGGTGAAGTTTTAGCATTAGCAAACTCTCCTTCTTTTAATCCAAACGATTCTTCTACTCCCTTAGATCACAGAAAAATCAGGGCTTTGACCGATACTTACGAGCCTGGTTCAACCATGAAAATATTAACGACTGCGCTGTTGTTAGAAAAGGGACTGGTAGAATCAAGGGAATTGTTTGACGGTGAGAAGGGCGTTTGTCGGTTCAAGATAGGGAAAAATAAATACAGACGAGTTCGTGATGACCATCCTGTTGAGATAGTGGATTTTGCAGAAGCAATAGCACTTTCGAGTAATATCATAACAATAAAAGCAGCTTCAAGAATGACACCTGATGAGTTTTATAGAGGACTGAAGGATTTTGGAGTTGGAGAATTATCCGGGATTGATTTAGCTGGTGAGACAAAGGGGTCTTTTGCAAGTTGTTCACAGTGGCAAGGTGATTCGATGTTGTCTATACCGATTGGGCACGAAGTCAGTTTCAGTGCTATCCAGATGACCTCTATAATTTCTGGATTAATTAATGATGGTGTTTTGATGAAACCTTATCTTGTCAGGAGAGTTTGCGATGTTGATGGAAATACTATCAAGGATTTTGAACCTGAAATAAAAAAACGATTGATTGGGAAAACAGCATCGAGAATCTTAAGGAAACTTCTTGAAGGAGTAGTGGAGTTTGGTACAGGTGAAAAGGCACAAGTGGAAGGATATCGAGTCGGTGGAAAAACAGGTACTGCTGCAAAATGGGATAGTGAAGAAGGACACTATTCAAAGAGTAAATATTTGTCATCGTTTATTGGTTTTGCACCTGTGGATGATCCGGTTATAATAGTCACAGTATGGATAGATGAGCCTAAAAAGGCAAAATATGGTGGCACAATAGCTGCTCCTGTTTTCAGTAGAATTTGTAGAGACACATTATTTTATATGGGAATTCCGAAAGATAAGAACTTCAGTGAGAAGGATTATGAAGTTCTCGTTTATAATATGAACAGTAGAAATGCGAATATTCCCGGTGATAAAGATAAATCAAAAGATGTTCAGTTAATGCCTTTGCAGGATGTTGGAAATGGTGACACAATGCCTTCGTTTATAGGTATGACAATGAAGGAAGCGAGAAACAAGTTGATAGATATTGGAATGGATTATGATTTTAAAGGAATGGGATTTGTTGTGAGCCAGGAGCCGAAGCCGAATTCGATTATAGATAGTCACACAAGATGTTTGTTGACATTTAGTCTTGACTGAGATGCTGTGATCTGGTTGCGGAGATTATTCTCCGCAACTCTTTTTCCTATTTGACTTTCAGACAAATCATCTTTCACTTTTGACATTAATCTCATTTGGCTATTGGTTCCGAAACCTTTAAGAAAAGTTCAAACATTTGATTGGATAAACATTTCTAATAAATGGGAAAATTCTAAGGGAATAGCGTTGTAAAAGATTATGCGTATAGCTTATCTAATAGACAAAATTAAGATTGTACGAAAAAAGATTCTTAGCCCAGATTTAGTCGTCAATGGAATCAGTGATGACTCAAGGAAAGTTGGGAAAGATTATCTTTTTATTGCTGTGAGAGGATTCGAGGTAGATGGGCACAATTACATTAAACAGGCGGTTGAGAATGGTGCGAGTTGTGTAATAGCTGAGGATGAATCCAGAATTCCTGAAGGAATTGATTTTTGTATCGTTGAGAATACACGAGAGATAGCTGGCATTTTGGCAAATAAATTTTATGGTAACCCTTCGGATAAGATAAAAGTCGTAGGAGTAACAGGAACGAATGGTAAGACTACGACAACCTATCTTCTTGAATCGATATTTAAAGAGTGCACTGGCAAGGCTGGTCTTATAGGAACAATAGAATATAGATATGGAGATGTTAAGCAAAAGGCGTTCAATACAACTCCATCTGCGATTGCGTTGGCAAGAATGCTTTCGGAGATGGTTCAAGCTAACATCGAATATGCCGTGATGGAGGTTTCATCGCATTCTATCGACCAGAAGCGTGTTGCTGGAATTGGATTTGTTGAGGGAATATATACAAATCTAAGTCAAGATCACTTGAATTATCATAAGACATTAGAGGAATATGCCGAAGTTAAAAAAAGTTTTTTCACGAAACATATATGGTGTCAGAGAAAGTTGGGATGGGGCGATGATGGATTAGCAGTATTGAATGCAGATGATTCATTATCGGATAAAATAATGAAAGCGGGAAATGGGAAGTATGTGACTTATGGTGTTTTGAAGAAAGCAGATTTTAATCTAATAAAAACGAATTATGGTGCGCACAAAACCGAACTTGTCGTGAATCATAAGGGGAAAGAATATAAGATTACCACAGGATTGTTAGGAAAGTTTAATGCATACAACATTCTTGCGAGTTTTGCGACAGGTATTTCGCTGGGATTAGTTTCTGAAGCGGTTATAAGAGGAATAGAAATTGTCGATGTCGTTCCAGGAAGATTTGAAAAAATAGATGAAGGACAGGACTTTCTTGTGATTATTGATTACTCGCATACCCCTGATTCACTCTCTTTTGCCATTGATAATAGTAAAACACTTTCTAAAGGAAAAGTCATCACGATTTTTGGATGTGGTGGAGAAAGAGATAAATTGAAAAGACCGATAATGGGTAAAATCGCAGGTGATGATAGCGATTATTGTATCATTACGAATGATAATCCGAGAACTGAAGATCCCGAAGTGATTATCAATGCAATACTAAAAGGGATCAAAGAAAGTAATCTTACTGAAGGAGATTATGAAGTCATAGCGGATCGTGAACAAGCTATAAGAAGAGGTGTGGAAAAGGCTCGTTCAGGTGATGTTCTATTGATAGCTGGTAAAGGACATGAAGATTATCAGATCATCGGTAAGAAAAGATTTCATTTTGATGATAAAGAAGTTGTTCGGAAATACCTGAAGAAGTTGATCAACAGCGGTGTGTAAGGATTCATTGTTTTGGAAAGGAAGCATCGGTATTTGAATTGTATAGATTAAGTGAAATAGCAGAGATTACAGGTGGCAGATTGGTTTTGAAGGGAGGAGATAAAGCATATAGGAATATCTCAACTGATAGCAGGACTATTAAGAAGAGTGAGATTTTTTTAGCAATAGTCGGTGAGCGTTTTAACGCTCATAATTTTATCGGCGAGATTTATAAAAAAGGCATCCGTGCAGCAATAATTTCTGATAAGAGTAAAGTTAAAAGGCGATACAAAGATTTATCTTATGTAATTGTTGATGATACGATTAAGACGTTAGGTGATGTGGCAGGTAAATGGCGGGATGAAAATTTTAATTCTCATTTGATTGGAATAACAGGTTCGAATGGAAAGACAACCTGTAAGGATATGACCGCAAGTATATTAGAAAGGAGGTATGAGGTACTTAAAACAGAAGGAAACAAAAACAATCTGATTGGTCTGCCCCAAATGTTGCTGAGAATTAATCCACGAAAATCAGTTGATGTTTTAGTGTTGGAATTGGGGATGAATTTAAAAGGCGAGATTAAGAGACTAACAGAGATTACGAAGCCTACAATCGGAATGATTTTGAATATTAATCCTGTGCATTTAGAAGGATTGAGAAATCTGGAAGGGATATTTAAAGCAAAGGCTGAGTTGCTTGAGGGGATGGGC
>CAZYWQ010000163.1:4900-6475 GCA_964651675.1 uncultured Candidatus Sumerlaeota bacterium
AGTTTTATAGAAGACTGAGAAAGATTGCGAAGGGAGAAGTCATAACCTTTGGGAGTGACTCAAGGGCTGATGTATATTACGATAAAATTCAAAGGTTAAAAAGAGATTTTGGATACAAATTTAACATTATATCAAAAATTGGGAGAGTGGAGGTAAAATTAAAAATGTTTGGAAAACACAATGCAAAAAATGCTGTTGCAGCGACTGCTGCTGCGATCCCGATTGGGATTAAGAAGGGTGATGTAAAAGATGCTATCAATGAATTCACACCTTCGAAAATGAGAAGTGAAGTGAAGAAGCTAAAGAACATTACTTTGATAGTTGATTGCTATAATGCAAATCCTGAAGCATTTAAACTCGGAATCGAAGAGTTAAAAGCAATCGATACCAAAGGAATAAAAGTAGTCGTTATGGGTGATATGCTTGAGCTCGGAAAAGATAGTGAAAAGTATCATACCGAACTCGGTGATGAAATGGCAAAGGCGAAGGTGGATTTATTGATTACAAAAGGTAAACTGTCCAGGAAGACATCGGATGTTTTGTCATCTCATAAAATACTGACAAAACATTATGAGAAAAATGGCGAAATCAATTCTTATTTGAAACATCTTTTGCGAAAGAATGATGTTGTGTTTATAAAAGGTTCAAGGTTGATGCAATTAGAGGAAGTCGCAAATTATTTAGAAAAATGGGATGGTGGAAATAATTGATTTATCATTTAGTAAACAAAATTATCAAGAGTAGCGGAGGATATGGATACTTAAGGGTATTTTCGTACATATCGGTGAGGAGTGCTCTGGCATTGGTCACCGCCTTCTTTTTTTCTGTTATAATAGGTCCTTATTTCATTAGAAAATTAAGAAAGTTGAAAATTGGACAAGAGATAAGAAAGATAAAAAAAGAGGGAAGTCCCGATTTATATGAGATACATAAAGCCAAAACAGGGACTCCGACGATGGGCGGTTTGCTGATTATCGTATCGTTTTTAGTGCCAACTCTTTTATTTTGTAATTTGCGAAACGGGAAGATTCAGCTTTTAATAGTAGTTACGATTTTGTTAGGATTACTCGGTTTTGGCGATGACTATTTAAAGCTTATTAAGAAGGATGCAAGAGGATTAAGAGCGAAATATAAGTATATCGGACAATTAATAGCGGGATTATTATTAGGACTGTATATTTATGTTTCGGAATTACCGGTGCATTATCATTATAAAGGAATTACAGGTTATACATATTTATTGGTTCCATTTTTCAAGGATGTTTATCCGAACTTAGGAATCTTTTTCATATTCTTTGCGATGCTTGTAATTGTGGCATCATCGAATGCAGTTAATTTAACAGATGGTCTGGATGGCTTAGCAATTGGTGTAAGTGTTATAACGATTTTGCCATATATCATAATTAGTTATCTTGTAAGCAGAACGGATTTTGCGAGGTATTTGATAATTCCGTATATACCTGATTGTGGAGATGTGGCGATATTTTTATCAGCGATGATTGGTGCAGGCTTGGGATTTTTGTGGTTTAATTCTCACCCTGCCGAGATCTTTATGGGCGACACAGGATCTTTGAC
>CAZYWQ010000164.1:0-6471 GCA_964651675.1 uncultured Candidatus Sumerlaeota bacterium
TCCATTACATAACAGAAGAATGAGGAGTGCTTACAGTTGTCAATTTAATCGTTGCAACTCAAAACAATGCTGCTCCAATCTTTATGTCTGTCGACAAAGCTGCCAAATCTCTCATCAAGAATGGGGAAGTCTCCGATAGTCTCTTGAATATGGTCGAAATGGCGTACAGAGCTTATGATCCCTGTCATGCTTGTGCAACCCATTCTTTACCAGGGAAAACTCCATTGGAAATCACAATTCATAACTCAAAAGGTAATGTTATTAAAAGAATAAAACAATGAAGACGCTGATTTTCGGAATTGGTAACACCTTAATCTCTGACGATGGTATCGGGATAAAAGTCGCTGAAGAAATTGAAAAACGATTAAATGGAAATGATGATATAGAAATCAGATATGGAAGTATTGCGGGTTTATCAATCCTTGATGAAATCGACGGATATAATGATCTCGTACTCATCGATTCAATCAAAACAGAAAATGGGGAGCCGGGACAACTCTATAAACTGGATGTAAAAGATTTTAATACAACCTCTCATCTTTCCCATTCTCACGGAATCGATTTTTTCACAGCGATAGAAGTCGGTAAAAAATTTGGCTATCAAATCCCCGAAAAGATAACTGTCTATGCGATAGAAATCGCTGATAATCTCACGATTGAAGAAAAAATATCACCGGAAGTCTGCAAGAATATTCCGCATATAGTTGAAACGATTATTGAAGGATTAAAAAAAGTTAAACACATAAGTTAGAAGATATATAGCGGTGCGATTTATCGCACATAGTCTTTGTAGGGAACAGTCGCGACTGTTCCCTACAATTGAAAAGGGACAGAATAATGTTCTGTCCCTACCCAAAAGGAGATTTTTGCCGTAGGCAACCCAGTGCTTAGGATTGATTAGCTAAAAACCTGACTATTTCTACTTGACTCTTCTCTCTTTCTTCAGTGCTTCATACTTTTCCAATTGCTCATCGGTTAAAATACTTTTAATCTTTGAAGTAAACTCTTCGTTTAATTTTTTTCGCTTCGCACTATAGTCTTCTTTTATCTGTTTATATTGTTCTTTTTGTTCTTCGTTTAATCCAAGTTTATCTTCGATGCTCATCTTTTCGTGTTTTGGTGGTGGCATTCTCCGGAACTGTTCACGATATTGTTCTTTAGCTTCTTTGTATTTTTCATATTGTTCGGGAGTAAGGATTTCTGACATATTGTTTTCAAAATCAGCCCTTAGATTTTCAAAAGTTTCGCCAAACTCTTCTTTAGATGCTTTTTTCTCCCTTAATTCTTTCATAGTGTTCCTAACACTCTCCCGATGGGTCTTAAAAAGTTCGTCTAAGTCCTTCTTCTGATCCTCGGAAAGGTCAAGATTTTCGAATAATCTGTCTCTATACATAGACTCTTTATCCCCAGGTTTTACTCTTCGTTCATGCATAAACTTTTTATCTCGTTCTCCTTCCATTTGTTTCCTATACTCTTTCTCTGGGGCGCATACTTCTTTATTTCCCTTTTCACGACTCGGTTTTTCTTCTTCATTGGCACTTATACTGATACAAATTGGAATGAGAAGAATAAAAACTAAAACCACAGTAATTATCATTGATTGGAGTGTTCTTTTTTTCATAACTTACATCCTCCTTAATTTTTATAACGAAGCTATGATTTCTTTGGCATCCAATAACTCTAAATAAAATTTATCATCAGTACTAAGAAGTGAATCATTTTTATTAGCATTTTCCGTCTGAATCGGTTCCAACAACAAATCGGTAGAGTCTATTTCATCCGTATCATTTTCAGTCGTATCTTTATTACCATTAGCATAGCCATTATAAATAAGCATCATATCAATATCTGCATCCGAAAGAGATGTGAATCCGAAATTATCTCCCTCCATTCTCGTATGAATATACAGATAAGACGCAAATAAAAATATCAGGACAAGACTTACCAAGCCTCCGATGAGTACTCTTTTAGGCAGAGTGAACATCGATCCCAATTTTGCAAACAAGCCTGAATTTTGATGTTGAACGGATAATTTATCCATTATTGATTTCTTCATTTCGATCCAGAAATTTTCGCTTTTTTCTATAGGTTTAATTTGTTGCAAATCAGCAGTGAATGATTGATAAGCCTTGAGAAATTCCCTGCATTCTGGACAAGTTTTCAGATGCTGATTTATGGTTTCTTTATCTGCTTGCTCACTCAAATTCTCGGCATGCTTTATGATTTTTATTTTGTCTAACTTACACTTCATAAATCTGATTTTTTCCACTCCTTAAAAATCTTTTTGATTGCCAGATGATAATTAACAAGGGCTGAATTTATGGAACAGCCCATTATTTCTGCTATTTCCTTAAACGGTAAATCATCGAAAGCCCTTAACATAAAAGTTGTCTTTTGTCTGTCTGGTAATTTATCGATTATTTCCAAAACTCTTATTAATTCCTCTTTGGATTTTAAAATCCTAAAAGGCGAACTTTGCGACACAAGCTGTAATTGACTACTGTCAAATATCGAAGCAAAATTATATTTACTCTCCGTACGGTAATAATTTTTACAATTGTTTATGGCTATCCTATAAATGTATGTGTATAAATTAGATTTACCTTTAAAAGCACTTATGTTTTGATATAATCTAATAAAAGTTTCTTGAGTAACTTCTTGTGCTGCATCCTCATTCTTCAAAAACTTTAGAGCCAGATAATAAATCCGCTTCTGATATTTATCTATGATGGTACCAAAAGCATCATCATCGCCTTTTAAAAACTCCGCTATTAAATAAGAATCTGAAAGCTCTTCTTTTTTGTCACTCATATTTAACTTTTAATAATTAGACTTTGTGAATGTTTAAGATATTAAATCAAAGATAATGTTTTTTTGTATTATGTTTTGTTGCAGATTACAAGATTAAAAATATGGGAATGGTTTATTTGGATAAATTATTGCTTAAAACTTTACATTTGTCTCATTATATCCTGAATCATCCGAGTTCTGCCTCCCATAACTATAAAAATCACATAAATCACTATTGCAGCAAATAGTAAAGTTAAACCGAGAGAGAAAAATCTTGTAATAACTTTGCGAAAATTTTTAATCTGATCTCTGAAACGTCGGGCAATTTTCTGCAAGATTGTATCTAAGGAAGCGGATATTTCACCAACTGTTACTTCTTCTCTTACTTCTTCAGGGAAAATGGGACAATGTTCTAAAAAATGAGATATCGGTTTTCCTCTTGATTCAGGAATATACCTTTTCGCTTGATCAACAAGAAAGGTATTCTCCATCGACTCGGAAGCAAGTTCCAATGTGGTCTGGACTGGAACTACTGCTGACATTAATATCCTCAAAGTTGAGCAAAACTTATAAATTGCCTCTCTTCTCTTAAAGTAAGATATTATCGGTATCATTAAAACCAACCTATCCAGAATTCTTCTGAACAACGGAATGGTTCTAAAAAATGGCAATAAAATGAAGAAGACTGCTAAACAGATTGTTACAGTTATAGAGATTCTTCTTAATTGTTGCAATGGTCCCAAAATATACTGTATTTGTTCAATGCTTCCCTGACCTTGAGCTACACGCTCCAGAACAGAAGGTAAAACAATTATAAAAACAAGGAAGAAAGCAAACTGAAATAATGGATAAACGAGAGCTGTCCAGATGCCTCTTTGATACTCTGCCAAGTCTTCACATTCCTGAGCAAGTGTCAAAAACATCGTATCTATATCACCACTGTTCTCACCAACCATCGTGTAAGTAATATAGTAAGCAGGAAGGTAGGATGAATACTTTTGCATTGCCTTTGATAGAGTCAATCCACTTTCAATTTCCTTAGCCAGCTTCATAATAAAATTTTTAACACGGCGATTGTGAGTTTGCCTTCCAACAAGTGAAAGTGTTTGTCTTATTGGCAATCCGGAGTTAAGAGCAGTTCCTATCTGCCTTGATAGAATTCCTAATTCTTTTGTGGTTAATCTTTTACTAAAAAGAGGCATTTTCCCTAACCATAGATGTTTTTAATTATAAGACGATTTAATTTTGATAGTTGATCTATATTTTTACTATCAAGAAGTTATTTGCCGAATTGAGTAATAATCTTTTTAATTGAATTATAGTGAATTTCCCAACTTTGGGTTGAATAACCACCTGCTAATACCATTACAATCGGTATCTTATTTTTACATACTTCGCTGACTACAAATACATCTCTCTCAACAATATCATCAAATGTTAAGTCAAGATTTCCAAGCGTATCTTTTTGAAAAACATCTGTACCAGCAATGTAAAAGACAATATCAGGATTGTGCGAATTAATAAGGGAGGGAAGTTTTTCTTTTAGATGCTTGAGATAAGTATTCCCCTGAGTCCTGAAATTTAATCCTATGTCCAGACTACTTTTAGCTTTAGGAACAGGGAAATTGGCTTGTTCATGCATAGAAAAAGTGAATACGGAATCATCATCGGCAAAAATAATGGCATTCCCATCACCTTGATGCAAATCGAGATCCACAATCAAAGTCCGATTAATCTGCTTATCTTTTTGAAGCTGTCTGATAGATATAGCAACATCGGCAAACAGGCAGAATCCCGCACCAACCCAGGGTTTTGCATGATGAAATCCACCACCAATATTGATTCCGATTCCTTTTTTTAAAGCCTCATATCCTGCTAAGAGTGTTCCAGAGCTATTAATCCTAAATGGCATTACAACTTTACCATAAACTTCTTCACTATCGAACTGGGACAACTGAGGAAATTCAAGATAGCAAGCAACATCAAATGGATTTTCCAAAGACTTCAAATATTCCTTTGTATGAACTAACAATAATTGCTCATCAGTAAACATAGGAGGATCCAAAAAATCCGTTTTATCAATCAAGTTCTCTTCTACAAGTTTATCCGTAATCTTACGATACTTATTGACATCGAAGATGTAATCATCTTGCAAACCGTAGAAGTCAATAAGGTACTCAGGAGAATATATGAGTGAAATTTTTTCTAACATCATATTCCCCACTTAAAATCCGACAACAGTCAAATTTAATTAAAAAATTACATTTGCCAAATCACCAGCACCTTCAACTGAACCGCCAAGGTCTTCATTAGCAGTATTGCCATTGAGTGTGTTTTGACTGGAATAATTAGTAGTGTCATCGATATCCAGACCACGATCATTGTTGGTGCAATGATTTCTTAAGATAGCATTGCCACTACCTGTTGCGTGAATACCTGCACCATCACCAAAATTAAAACCATTTTGATAACAGGTATTTTCAGTAACCTGGCAATCCCCAGAAATCCTAATACCGTCAAGGGTACTATAGGTACAAGTATTTTTGCTTACTGTACATCCGGTATTAGCGTGTATACCATCTCCACTATTTTGACGAGATGTGTTGCCTATAACTGTACAACCATGATGTGTATAGATTCCACTACCTTCATTGACAAGGCAGGAATTATTTGTTATTGTACTTCCCTGACCCGCTGCATATATACCATTACTTACATTATCATAGCAGGTATTATTACTAATCAAGCTACCAGCTCCTACAATCATACCAACTCCGCCGTTGTTATAGCAATGCATTTTTTCAAATTGACTGTTGTTGGCATCCTCAGCAGAAATCCCGTCACCACGCCAGTCACGAGCCGTGCCATTTCGGATAGCAATATTGTATTGAAGACCATCAACATAGATTCCATTCCCCGAAGTTCCCTCTGTTTCGCCTGGACCGATAAGAGCGTGTCCATTAAGGTCCAGCATTACATCGTCTGCATCAATTGTGATACCGTCTGTGTCAATTGTTGTCAGTGTCAGTTCTCCCGATAAACGATACATCCCTGACTGTGAAATGGTGTATGGCAACTCACTTATAAGAATGTCTAACTGATTATTAGCTACTGCATCAACAGGCGTTGTATTACCGATGAGCGTGTTGCCCGAAACAATATTGTTCTCTCCATCAAGATCCAATCCTCGAAGATTAGCCCTGCAATGATTATTATTGATACGGTTGTCGTCATTTAAAGCACATATCCCAGCACCTGGCGATGTTGATACATTACTCACACAAATGTTTTCTTCTATAATACATCCATTGGTGACTTTAATACCTGTGTAATCGTTGTTGCTACAGTTATTGCATTTGATAAGGCAATCATCACCTGTATGGATGCCGTCCTCATTATCCTCGCAAATATTATCTTTGATAGTACTGTTGAGATTAGCATTAATGCCATCACCAGCATTCCTACTACAGATATTATTTATTACTAAGCACTTACCGTTGGTGAGAATCCCGTGAGAACTATTCTCCTGACAGTTATTACCTGTTATGATACAATTAAGACCGACACGCAAGCCCGTGTTGCCATTATTGAAGCATCGCAATGATTTAAATTCGGAATTATGAGCTGTAGAGGCATAAACACCAGCACCCCGCCAATCTCGCACGGTGCCATTGCTGATAG
>CAZYWQ010000165.1:0-6444 GCA_964651675.1 uncultured Candidatus Sumerlaeota bacterium
CAATTAAATATTACGGTTGATCGCATCTTTAGAAGTGGTGAAGCGGTTAGTGTAAGTATCAACACAAGAAATTTAAAAGAGATAAAATTCAGCTTATACAAAATCGATTTCTTTGATTTTTTCGAAGAAGTGAAAAATCAGACCGAGATATTTCGATATGGCTTAGACAAAGCAAAATTTGCGGAGAAATGGACTACAAAAACAGGAGATACCGGAGAACATCAGTGGATTAATATGAGGGTTGATGTTCCTATGAAAGTTTCCGGCGCTTATATCTTGCAAAGTATCGGTTCCAAAAAAGAAAGCAGAAGTCTCCTAATCATTACAGACCTTTCGATCGTTGCCAAATGGGCAAAGAACAAAACAGTTGTCTTCGTTACGGATGCTATTACAGGAAAACCGAAGGAGAATATTCCTCTTAAGATTGGATATGAAAGAAAGACAGATAATGAAGATAAACCATACAATGAAAGGTACTATTATTTTCACAAAATTTTGAATAAAAGTACGAATACTGATGGGATTTGTGAGTTTGATAGTCTGACTCCGGATAACGGTGATAACCACGTCTTTATAGCAGCAAGGGAAGGTGAAAATTATGCCGTAACAAGCGGTTGGCTTCGGCATTGGTATCGCGACAATACAGCGGAAGTATGTTATTTTTATACAGATCGACCTGTTTATCGCCCTGAACAGACTGTTTATTTTAAAGGGATACATAGGAAAAGGGAAAAGGGCGAATATCTCAATTTTCCTTATCGAGTAATGAAAGTCGAGATACGCGATACGAAGAATAATGTCATCTACAATAAAGAATTAATAACGAATGAATTTGGGACTTTCAGCGGTGAATTAACGCTTTCCAAGGAACCACCTCTCGGTGTGTATTCCGTCAAAATAACTAACAAGCAAGATAAACATATAAGATGGTTTAATTTCAGGGTTGAAGAGTACAAAAAGCCTGAGTACGAAGTCAAAATCACAACTGCGAAGCAGCAATTCAGAATTGGAGATAAAATTGCAGCGGTTATTAATGCAAAATATTATTTTGGTGAACCAGTTGTCGATGCAAAAGTTAATTATACAATTAAAAGATATTCCTATATGCCATATTGGATGCCTTATAGGAAATATGCGTGGTATTTCCCTGATGTGAATGACTCATATCGTTGGTGGGGAAGGCGTAGTGAGGAAGTTGTGTTAACAGGAGAAGGATTTACTGATGAAGAGGGAAATCTTGAGGTGACTTTTGATACAACTGTATCTAAGAAGGTTCTTGAGGAGATATTTAAAGACCGACCAGCCGCCTTTTCCTATAACATAGAAGCGAATGTAGTTGATAAAAGCAGGAGAAATATTCGTGGATCGACAGAAATAAAAGTCACGCAAAAAGCATTTTCCTTATTTCTGTCACCCGAACTCTATATGTATTCACCGGGTGATAGAGTCAAGATTAATGTTCGTTCTCAGAATGCTAATAATGTTCCAGTTCCTTGTTCAGGTGAAATTACCGTCTACAAAGCAACTTATAATGAGCTTAAGGAAGATTATGACTTTGATAAAACTTTTAGCGACAAATTGGATGTGCCAGAGAGTGGTGATGCAAAGTATGAGTATATATGCGATGAAGAGGGATATTTCAAGATTGAGATGGTAACGAAAGATGAGTTTGGTGAATTGATTGTGGGTGAGTGTTGGATTTGGGTGACCAGTGATAGCTTCAGGGGAACTTTTTACAAGTATTCTAATATTCAGATAGTGACCGATAAAGATAGCTACCAGGATGGAGAAACGATTCATCTTTTACTGAACAGTCAATTTCCCGATTCGTATGTGTTGTTGTCTTTTGAAACAAATGAGATTCATAAATATATGGTTGTACATATGGAAGGAAAATCGAAGCGACTTGATGTGCCAGTTGAAAAAGGGTTTGCTCCCAACATCTTTATCAATGCGGTTGTGATTCGGGATTTTATGTTATTTCAGGATAATAAGGAAATAATTATACCGCCTGAGGATAAATTCCTTAATATAAAAGTAAAAATACCGAAGGATTCTTTTTTGCCGAGAGAAGAAGCGGATTTTGAAATTATAGTGACGGATAAAGATGGTAATCCGGTTTCGGCGGAATTGTCTTTAGGTATTGTCGATGCGTCTATTTACTACATCCAGCCTGAACTTGCTGGTGACATAAGGCAGTTCTTCTACGGTCAAAAAAGATACCATTATATAAGTATGACAAGTCTCTTTGATTACAGGTATCACGGTCAAATTGAGAGTTATGAGCGAAATGGAGATTATGTAATGCTGTTTGGTGAGGCGCCACAAAAGGCACCTGCGAGTGCAGGGATTCCAAAGAGTGAATACTTCTTTGCAGATAAGGTGGAAAGAGTCCCAGAAGATAAAAAATTAAAAGAGCCTGAAATCAGAGAATATTTCCCTGATACGACTTTCTGGGGTGCACATATCGTTACTGATAATTCTGGTAAGGCAAAGGCACATATTAAATTCCCTGATTCTTTAACTACCTGGAGAGCTACTGTGAGAGCGGTCTCCAAAGGATCGGCAGTCGGGAATATTACGCAGGATACTGTGACGAAGAAAAATGTAATCGTTAGACTTCAGACTCCGAGATTTTTTACCGAAAGAGACGAAGTAATTCTATCAGCAATCGTACATAATTATCTGCCGACGAATAAAGATGCAAAGGTTATTCTCGAAGCCAAAGGGATTAAAATCTTA
The DNA here is from genome assembly GCA_964651675.1 of uncultured Candidatus Sumerlaeota bacterium. Lineage (GTDB taxonomy): Bacteria > Sumerlaeota > CAZYWQ01 > CAZYWQ01 > CAZYWQ01 > CAZYWQ01. The sequence continues at coordinate 2,743 of CAZYWQ010000165.1, forward strand.
GGTGAGACAGAAAAAGAGGTTGAGGTAACCAAAGATGGTGAGGTTCGTGTAAATTTCAAGGTCAAGATCGAGAAGGTCGGAGATGCAGTGATTGTTGCTAAGGCTTTGACTGATGTGGAATCGGATGCAATGAAGTTGACAATACCGATTCTTCCTCATGGAATTGAAAAGTTTATCGCTAAGACGGGTATTACAGATGAAAAATCGGTTGTCGAACTCGACATTCCTGAAGAGAGAATCATCGATTCATCCGAATTGATAATCGATATTTCGCCTTCGATCGCTTCCGTTATGTTTGATGCGTTAGATTATCTCGCAGATTATCCGTATGGATGCGTTGAACAGACGATGAGTCGTTTTGTACCGAGTGCAGTCGTTGCGAAAACACTTAAGGATTTTGGATTGAAGAGGGAAAAAATCGAAGAGACACTTCCTGATGTTATGAAAGTCGGATTGAAGAGATTGTATGATTTCCAACACTCTGATGGAGGCTGGGGATGGTGGAAATTCGGCGAATCAAGCCATTATATGACGGCTTATGTGATTTATGGATTAACTATTGCTTCTCAATCGGACTACGAGATTGATTCGGGCGTGCTTGATCGCGGAATAGAATTTCTGAAAGATAATCTCAAAGAAGAAGATGAGAATTTAAACACACTTGCGTTTATGCTTTATGCACTTTCCTATTCTAAGAATGCGGATGAGAAATATCTGAATCATATCTGGGAAAAACGGGATAATTTGAATGATTACTCTCGCGCAATGTTTGCTATTGCATTAAGTAATATGGGTGATAAAAAACGAGCTGAAATTATGCTCAGGAATCTGGAAGATTTTGTTGAGATAGATGAAGATAATGATACGGCATCCTTTTTGTCTAAGAAATATGCTTGTTGGTGGTATTGGCATAATGATAGGATAGAAGCCACCGCGATGGCCCTGAAGGCGTTTATGACAATTGATCCCGATAATCTGATTACGCATAAGATAATGAGATGGCTTGTTTATAATAGAAAAGGGAATCGCTGGAAATCGACAAAGGATACTGCGTTTGCAATTTATGCTCTGAATGATTATCTGAAATATTATGAGGAGTTGGATTCTGATTACGATATTGAAGTGTATCTGAATAATAGGTTGCTAAAGAAGTTGTCAGTTAAACCAGATAATATCATTAATTTCGATGGTAAAGTGGTCGTAGAAGGAGATGGAGTGCCTTCAGGAAAGGCTCAGGTGCAGATTGTCAAAAAGGGTAAGGGGAAATTATACTACTCGACTTATCTGAAGTATTTTACACTCGAAGAAGATATTAAAGGTGCTGGGAATGAAATTTTTGTTGATCGAAAATACTATAGACTTATTCCGAGAGTCAGCAATAAAAAGAAATTGGAGTATGACCGAATCCCGATTAATCAGTATGACACCTTAAAATCCAATGACCTTGTTGAAGTTGAACTAAATATAGAATCGAAAAACGATTATGAATATCTGGTGTTTGAAGATATGAAACCAGCAGGATTTGAACCAGTCGAGTTGAGGAGTGGGAGTCGATATGCAGGTGGATTGTGTTCGAATATGGAATTAAGGGATGAGAAAGTTGTCTTTTTCATAACGAGATTAAGTCAGGGGAAACACAAAATTACATATAGAATGAGAGCCGAGATTCCCGGAGATTTCCACACGATGCCTACGAATGGATATGCGATGTATGTACCTGAGATTAGAAGTATAAGCGATGAATTTAGAGTAGGTATAAAAGATTAAATTAGTAGGGGCGAGGGTTCCTCGCCCATAATAGCGGGTTCGATGAATCGAACCCCTACAAAGAAATTTCTTATTGATAAATGTTATTCATATAAATTCCAGAGGTGAGTCAAGGAAGGCATATCTTCTGTTGTGAGTGAGGTGGCATTGTCGTAGATTGCAGTATCAGAATTATTATCGGTTGCGATGATGTCAATGACATAATCTCTTGGGATTTCATCTGTAATCCAGCTTATTCCCCATATATCATCGTTTGGCGCTCCATCATTGTGCATTCCATCATCATAAAGTGTGAGCGTTGTAATCGCATATTCATCAGGTGATTCAATCTGCGCCGATATATTCGCCACTCCATCGTCGTCAGTAGCATTGCAGGAAATAGTTACTGTTTGTGTCGTGAAAGGAAAGGGAGGCGATGCTTCCATATCGGTGATAAGTGGTGGAATGTGATTCAAGTTTTCTGTTAGGTCGATGGAGTATACTTCACCACCGCCTTCTGGTGCGTTTGTATGAACGCCTTTTGTGCCAAAACAGATATAGTTTCCACTGACATCGACGGTTTTACCTGAGCCAGGTGTATCTAATTGAAAAATAGGAACGCCACACTCCGGATTGAAGACTAAAAGTTCGGAATATTTTTTGTAACCTCCATAGGAAGCTACAGCAATCAGTGAGCCATCATAATTGATACTAATTTCTTCAGCCGTTGCTTGCAAAGGTAGTGATTCATCCTTCGGTTCTTTATATGCAAATATTTGTTGTCCTGTTTCAACATCGAATAAGTAATAGTTCAAACCTAAGTCATTAAACCAGCCTGTGCCTTCGTTTCTTATTACTGCGAAGATTAATGAGCCGTTGCCAGAGATGTTGGCATTATTAACAGTATCTTCCATTTCATATTCCCACAACATCTCATACAAAGAACCATTCCATTGATAACACGATAATTGATTTGTTGCATAACAAACAATGCGGTTGCCATCGTCGGATAGTTTGATACTCATATACCAGACCAATGGAACTCCGGGGCGCTCCAATTCATTGACTAAATCATATATAATGGGACCGTTAAGAACTGCAACAGAACCATCTGCCGATACTTCTTCAATGATTCCTTCGCCTGATGGAAAATTTATTTCTTTAATTACTATTCCTGATGCATCTCTAATCTCAATTTCGCCAAGTGCGTCACTTGTAACGAACCTTGAACCGTCCTCAAAAACTTTCAGACCTGTAAATTCATTCGGATATTCAATGGTATGGTTAAAAATTACATAACTCGATGGTGTTGAACGCACTTCTAAATCTTGAGTATCATCACCGCCTTCGTGGGCAATTGTTGAAGCTACCATCGAACCATTTTTAGATGCAGATAGAAATTTTGTCTCTGAATATCCCGTAAAGTTGTATACAGGTGTTCCTGTTATAGTTGTTAAAAACAGTGTTAGATAATTGTAATCTTGAGTCGCATAAAAATAGTTTCCGTTATTGCTGAATTCCACACAGCTTACTGGATTACCTCCGACTGGTTCATTCGGAATCCAGTAGTAATTTACTTCCGATGGAAGGAAATTCGCATAGAGTCTGTAGTATCCCAGATTTATTTCTTCTTCTCCAGCAATTCGGAGATAATATGTATCAGTAGCGGGAATTGTAAAGAATGTAATTCTATCGTCTGTATAAACGCTGTTTGCAGTTTCAAGGAGAGATAGACTCGAATCGTATAATTCAACCAGTGGGATGAAAAGAGAATTCAGGATGTAAGATTCGACATATACAAAGAGGATCTGCCCAGCCTCAGCCTGAAAACTAAACCAATCTTCATCTGGATAAGAAGCATTCGGTTGCATCGGATCAATCTTAGTTCGTCCTAATTCGGTTATCTGTTTCCTTTTTTCTTCGATGGTTATAAAAGTTGCTTCAGAGGAGTTGTTG
>CAZYWQ010000166.1:0-6429 GCA_964651675.1 uncultured Candidatus Sumerlaeota bacterium
GGCAAGCTTCGGAAGATTATATACCGGGAATAATTTAACATCTTTCGCATCACTGCTCGCTTTAAATCTTAATTGATTGAAAGGGATCAAAGAAATATAAGCAACAGTAATAACCCTTGTTCTCGGGTCTCTATCAGGCTTTCCGAAACAATGCCACTGTATCAATTGCGCATTTCTTACACCAGTTTCTTCCCTTAATTCTCGCAATGCGCATTCATCAATGTCCTCATCCATATCAACGAATCCACCAGGAATCGCCCACTTTCCTTTATACGGATAATTTTTTCGTTGGATAAGAAGGATTTTAAATTTTTGCTTCTCGATGGTGAAGATTAAAATATCAGTTGTTACGGAAGGTCTATCATATTTTGATGTATCGTACTTTTTCAGAAAATCTTTTTCTTTTTTACTTATCATATTGGTCTCGCCGAATACAATTTTCGGCTTAAGAAATTTTCCCTGCTAAGATTTGTTCTGTGCTAATAAAGCTTGCACCTTTCTCTTTCATTTCACTTATTGCTTCTTTCTCAGTATCCGGGAAAACCCCCTTAATAGCGTCTTCGACAACTATTACCTCATAACTATTTTCCATAAGAGATAGTACTGCAGCCTTAACACAATAGTCTGTTGCCACACCAAACACGATAACTTTTTTGGGACTTAGTTTCTCCAGTATATCAAGTGTATTTGGATTGGAAAACACATCAAATGTCTCTTTCTCGATGATTATCTGAGTGTTTGGTTTTATCGTAACATCTATTTTCTCATTCGGAATTATTTCCGCTTGTTGGAGTAGTGTGGTATCTATTTTCTTTTGCCCGGTTGTCCCCTTAACACAATGAGACGGAAACTGTTCGAACTCATCATCCTTGCTCTTGTGAGCATCTGTCGATGAAACAATCGCGATATTATGCGTTTTTGCATAGTCAAAAAGCCTCTTTAAGTTCGGAATGATTTGTTCCGCACCATTAACATACAGCTTCCCACTCGATAACATAAAATCATTTTGTGTGTCGACATCGAAGAATATCAAATCTGTCATCAATCATCTACCTCCTTATTATGAAGAAACAAAATTCCGTCCCTATTATACAATTCTGTGATTCTATCTCAAATAATGATTCCTAAGCTGCTCAAAAAGTTTTTTGAGTTCAGCGCTTATTTTTACTTTAAAATGTTCAACCTTGTATATATTCTTATACTTTCTGGGCAATGTCTCAAGATTTTTCTGAGTCATTTTCCTGATAGTCGATATGGCTGGTAATTTTCTGATTAACTTACCCTTTTTGATATAATTTTTCAGTAACGGTTGTGCATTCGGTAGCTCCTTCGTATCAGCCAAACACAGAATATCCTCTTTTATCAAACCATTGGCATTGTAGCTACGGAAAACTTGTTTTTTCCCAGGATAGGTTGCCTTTTCGGGACTGAATTTTGCTCGATACTTCACTTTGCCTTCTTCAATCTGTTCCACCAATTTGTAAACACCACCAAGTGCAGGATCATCTCTTGATGTCACCATCTCTGTTCCGACACCAAACATATCGATAGGTGCCTTACTCTTGATTATTTTGTCGATTTCATATTCATTCAAATCGCCACTGGCAAAAATTTTCGCTTGTTGTAAGCTTGCATCGTTTAGAATCTTTCTCACATTTCTGCTTTTTTCAATCAAGTCTCCGCTATCGATTCTAACTCCTTTAAGCCCCTTTCCAATCTTTACAGCATTGCGTGCGCCGCCTTCGGTATCATAAGTATCGATCAATAAAATTGTCGTATCTGGAAAAGTGGCGAAATATTTTTTGAAGGATTCTTCTTCAGAATTAAATGCCATCGTATAAGAATGAGCGGCAGTTCCATAAACGGGAATGCTGAATTTCTGTCCAGCAAACACATTAGATGTTCCGATACATCCACCAATATAAGAGGCTCGTGCAGCAAGGATTCCCGCTTCAGGACTATGCGCACGCCTTGTGCCAAAATCAACCACACCCTTACCTTTTGCAGCATAAATAACTCTTGCAGCTTTTGATGCAATCAATGTCTGAAAATTTATGACACTCAACAAAAATGTCTCGATTATCTGTGCTTCTATGATGTTAGCTGTTATTCTTAGCACGGGTTCATTCTCAAAAACAATCGTTCCTTCAGGCACAGACCACAAATCACCATTGAATTTGAATTTTTTCAAATAGCTAAAAAATTGTGGGTTCACATTTTTAAAAACAGGAAGACTTTTCAGAAAATTTATTTCTCTTTGCGTAAATTTTAAATTAAGCAAATACTCAACAACCTGTTCAAGCCCTGCATAAACCAAATAAGAGCGGTTCTTCGGTAATTTTCTGAAGAAGAGTTCAAATGTCGTTACGGTATCGATATTATTCCGAAAGTATGCAGCAGACATCGTGAGTTGATACAAATCTGTTTTCAATGCTTGTCCCAAATTGTCAGAGATTTTATCGTACATATTCGATTATTCACTTTCTATCGGGATTATAATTCTTATTAGTGCTTGCTTTTTTCTCCCTAAAAAATATCAATTGCTTTTCGAGTTTATCTCTTTGATTGTCTAAAGCAAATGCATTTGCTTCAAGTTCATACTCAAGCGCCTTATCATAATCTTCCATCGATGCATACGCTTCTGCAAGTGTATCGAGTTTTTCCGAATCTCTATAGTTCGTCAACTGACACGCTTTTTCAGCCAACTCGACTGCTCTTGATGGATTTTTAAAATTTTCATCTTCAGATGTAGTAAGCAACCAGGCTAAGTTATTAAGCGCATTCGAGTTATTCTTGTCTAACAAAATTGCTTTTTCATAATATTCTACTGCATCTTTATATTTCTTAAGCCTTTCAAATGCAACACCAAGATTTCCACATACTAAAGAGGACTCGGGCTTGATTTCAATCGCCCTTTGATAATTTTTTATCGCCTCATCATAGTTATTCATCAAGAAATAGAGATTCCCGAGAGAGGCGAATGCATTAAAAGAATTGCCATCGATTTCTATTGCTTTGTTATAGGCATTCATCGCCTCACCAAAATCATCGACTGCCACATAAGTTAAGCCTAAATTAATATATCCTTCAACATAATCAGGATTAACTTCAATCGCCTTTTTTGAAGCCTCTATGGAATCTGTTATTTTACCTGTTAACCTTAAAGATACACTAAGATTATTATAAGCATTTTCATTTTTAGGATTTAAACTTATTGATCTTCGCAAGGATCGGATAGCATCATCGTATTTCTTTAAATCATTATAAACAATGCCCAGATTATTATAAGCCTCAGGATAATCAGGTTTCAGGTAAATCGCTTTGTTATAAGCCTCAACCGCCTTTTCATATTCTTTCGCCTGATAATATGCAATTCCAAGATTGTAAAAAGCCCTCGGTCTGCACGGATATTTAACCGTTTTGGAAAAAAGCATCAGGTCATTCTTCCAGGCATAGTTTCTAACATAAGTCCTGATAGAAAAACCAATTAGTGCATAAACCAGAATTGCCCAGATGAATATATTCTGACGAAACCTACTTAGCAACGAAGCTATTAAAATTGCGATTCCTATAAGCGGAATGTACATATACCTTTCCGCAAAGGGGTTATATATGGGAACAAGATTTAATACAGGCAGTAGTGAAATCAAAAACCACAATATCCCGAGTCGATAGCCTTTTTTCAATTTCACTGCTGCAAAAATTATTATAATGATAGACACCAGACCAAACCAAAAATATAAATTGTTAATGCTTTGTATAGGATTGATGTATCTATCAACACTCAATGGATGCGGAAAAATAATTAATTGTATATAAGTCAGTATTAGCTTTGGTATGCTCATTAATGCAGTGATAAATGAGCCTCCATAGTAACTAAGTTTTTCATCTGGTTCGGAATATATAATTTTGAATCTTAGAATTAGATAAAGAATCGTTATCAGGAAATAAACAGAATAAACACTCCATCTTTTTTTATTTGCGATTGATTCACCGAAAGAAAAGTCAATGAGAATCAATAAAATCGGAAGAGTGATAGCCATCTCTTTTGATAATAATGAGAGGATAAAAGTAACAAGCGACAGGACAAGATAAAAACATCTATTTTTAGCCTGAAAAGATTTATAAAGGAGCACCGAAAGGAGTAGGAATAAGGCGCAGAGAATATCCTCTCTGAATCCAATACTATTAACAACCTCTGTGGTTAGGGGATGTATAGCATAAATCAACGCACCTGCGAATCCTGCCCATTTATCAAAGAACAATATCAGAACTTTAAATAGTATTACTGCTACGAGTAAATGCAAAATAAGATTTGTAAGATGATAACCCGTCGGATTGGTTTCCCAGATAGGATATTCCAACATATAACTTAATGTAACGATTGGTCTATAGGATTGTTCCGCTGACATCTCGAAATATTTTGTGCTAAAGAGCCATTTCACATTTTTGAGACTACTGACGATGCCACCCTTGAATATGAATTTGTCATCATAAGTAAATCCATTCCATAAAACATTCATATAAACAATCGATACAATGATGATAAGAGGAATAATGGGATTAGATGAAATGTATTTCCAGCATTGATTGAGCTTTTTCAGTTTTTTAGGTTGTGAACTTCCCTTTTTTATATGTTTTTTCTTTTTTCTTTTATGTGACATTTATCTTCCCATTTAAGTTATAAAATGGCTATCGGAATACAATATCTTATTATTCACTACAGTAGCAATAACATTAGAGCTATCCTGAAAGATTTCCGAAAGCGGATCATCAACATTGTTGTTAATTCGCACCACAGTAAAATCGGCGCATTTATTCGGTTCGATTGTCCCTATTTTATCATCCTGTTCCAGAGCCTTTGCTCCATTTATCGTTGCCATTTCGAGGAATACCTCGTTATCAACTTTAGGGTGTTGTTTTTTCAAAAATTCCAACTCATCGAGGATGCTAAGTGAACAATTACTCGCCAGACTATCCGTTCCCAGAGCGACATTAACGCCAAGTGAAAGTAATCTCTTGAACGGATGACTTTTATGTTTAAAGAAGGAATGACTTCTGGGACAAAAAGCAACAGAAGATTTCGAGGCTTTAATTATCTCCATATCCTCATCATTCAGATAATTGCAATGAGCCAATAACAACGGTCTATCGAACACACCAATCCGTCGCAAATACTTCGTCGGGCTAACACCCTGAGGAGCAAAATTAGGATCATTGAATCTGAAAAATTGCTGAAGCCTATAAAGCTTTCCCTTCCTGAACTTTATATATTCAATCTCTTCCTTAGTCTCTGAAAGGTGAATATGGAGCTTAAGATTATACTTATCCGCAATTTCTCGACTCAAATCAAAGAGTTTTTGAGAAGCAGAATAGGGAGAGTGTGGAGATAATCCCGGTTTAACAAGTTTATCTTCAGGGAACTTTTCTAAAATCTTTTTCTTCTTTTTAATTTCTGGAAGATAACGGTCTTCTTTCATTCCACGGACTTCATAAAACAATATTGCCCTATCACCATACTTTTTCATAATCGAATATGCTGTTTCCAGATCTGTTATATCAGCAATAGTTGTAGTCCCTGACGCTATAGATTCCTTCACTCCCATTTCATAAGAACGATTTAGTTTTTCTGTACTCATCAAAGCCGTGCGGAGAATAATTTTTTTAAACCATCTGGAGATATACTTCGTCGACCTCAGTTTCCCCTTCAAAATAGACAAATTAAGATGCGTATGAGTATTGATAAATCCCGGAAGTATAATTGCATCACGAAAGTTGATCACCTTTGAATCATTTTTTTCATCGGTTGAAAGAGAATTTCTGATATCAACAATCTTGTTCTTCTCAGTGATAATGAATGAATCCTTGAGAAGAACATTTTTTTTACACCACAAAAACGGTGCAGAATAAATAATTCGTTCCATAGTTTTTTACTATATTAAGATTCCCATTAAAATGGTATCCCAATGAGGTCATAGAGTATGAAAATCTTCAACTAAAATTCTTGCATATTGTTCTGGATTATCTAATTGTTGAAATATGTAATTATTTATTTTATCATAAAGCACAATGTTGAAGGGGGTTCGTGATGAAACAAGGAGATTTGTATGTACCGCCCATTACTACCGAGGAGATAATAGAGTTACTACCGCATCGTTATCCATTTCTTTTAGTAGATAGAATAATAGAGCTGGAAAGAAAGAAGCGAATTGTTGGGATAAAGAATGTAACAGTAAATGAACCGCATTTTCAAGGACACTTTCCCGGAATACCTATAATGCCAGGCGTATTAATTCTTGAAGCAATGGCACAAACGGGAGCGGTATTGTTCTTAAGTGAACCCGAATTCAGGGGGAAATTGGCTTATTTTGGCACTATCGAAAATGTTAAATTTAGAAAACCTGTTGTGCCAGGTGATCAGCTTAAATT
>CAZYWQ010000167.1:0-6399 GCA_964651675.1 uncultured Candidatus Sumerlaeota bacterium
TCAGTTATCATAATCTTTTCTTATTGCAATAAGTTTTATTCGATGGATATATTGTTTATGTTAAAGATTTTTCCACAAAATTAAGGAAATTGGTAATGAGAAAACTTGTTTTGTTCTTGGTTATATTAAATATTTTTCTAATCTCTTCCACCCACTCAAAGATATTAAATGCAGGCAACACAATTGAGCGTGATAGTTTTTATGTAAGAGTGAATATCATTCCTGATGTGGATAGACTTAGAGTAAACATCGATTCAGCTTATAAGATTTTTAACAGACGAAATAAGGTGATTTTCGAAAGTGATGAACCTAATACTTTGTTTTTTGAGAAAATAAAAGGTGAACCGGCAAAAGCTGTCTACAAGCCTGTGATAAGAGAGTACTCTTTTAACCGGGATGAAAAGGCAAAAGAACAACTCAAGCTTATTAAAGATAAATATAAGATCGATGCTGATCTAATAACCTATGGCAAAAGACTTATCGTTGGTGGAGAGGAGATTGTTGATAATAGACAATGCATAATAACAGCAGGGACATTCAAAAACATAATCGATGCAAGATCGGTTAGAAATGCTTTACCAGAAAGGTTGTCCTCAAGAATAATAACGGAAATAATTTCAGAACCAAAAGGTACTTTTAAAATTACTGATAAGAATGATACAATATTAAAAGAAGTCAAAGATGTGATTCGAGTAGTACCAGGCACTGATGATGTTATAACAAAAGTTGGAGTTGCCGGGATAAATAGGAATTGGATGATTGGTTCCGAAAAAGATATTGGTTATTATGGCACAATCGAAATCCGAATCAGTGAGAATGGAAATCTTTGTGCGATAAATGAACTTCCAATCGACCAGTATCTATTAGGTGTAGTCCCTTCTGAGATTGGTGCTGATGCACCTATTGAGGCATTAAAAGCGCAAACTGTCTGTGCAAGAGCTAATGCAATCAGGAATATGGCAGGTGCAAAACATATCGGAGCATCGTATGATTTGTGTGCATCTGTTCATTGCCAATTTTATGCAGGTACAAAATTCGAATCGGAAAATGTGAAAAAGGCAATCGCCGAAACCAAAGGTGAAATTCCTGTGTATAATGGTGAGATAATTGATGCTGTCTATCATTCCAATTGTGGTGGACATACCGAAAACAATGAAAATGTTTGGTCAGGTCCTCCGATTCCTTACCTTCGAGGTGTTTATGATAATCAAAATTCAGAAGAGTGGCAATTTCCTTTGGATGAAGATGGTATTGAGAGATGGATTGAGAATCCACCTAAGGAACTATTTTGTCATTCGGGTAATCCATCGGTTCCAAATTGGGCTAAGAAGCGCTTCAGATGGGAACGGAAGATTAAAGGACAAGATTTGATGTTTATGGTAAATAGAAGATATAATATTGGTCGGATAAAAAATCTTAGAGTTTTAGAAAGAGGAATTTCTGGTCGGATAGTTGAGTTGGAAATTACAGGAGAGGGTGGCACTGTGATTGTAGAAAAGGAATTGTCAATCAGAAGATTATTAGGAGATCTTTACAGTGCTGCATTTATAATGGAGAAAGATATGAATGGTGGTTTCATAGAAACATTAACGATTAAGGGGGCAGGTAGTGGTCATGGTGTTGGAATGTGCCAGATTGGTGCAAGAACAATGGCTGAGAAAGGATATAATTATCAGGAAATTCTAAAGCATTACTATAGTGGCATTGATATTGATAAATTGTATTAACAAAATAAATAAGTAGTTTCATAGCCACCTATTTTTTCAAATAACTTTTTATAAACTCACTCATATTCTCAAAATGTGTGCCTTTCCAGAAGATCTTATCACAGTTCCAACAGATTACAAAATCCTGACATCGTTCTTTCACCTTCGGAGGAATCCTATCAAGAACTTCGTCTTTCGCAATGGGTTCCAGAGCGGTGTTACAGTCCATACATCTTGAGAAGGGTTTGCAATGCTTTGATAAATCATAGCGATCAAATAGTTCCTCAACTTGTTTCTCAGGACAAGTACTATTGATTAAAATAGCGTAGGAAATATTTTTTTTCTTTAGCAAGTTTCTGTTTCTTGTGATCAAAATTCTCTCTTCTTCTAAAGCTTTTCTGATAAGTTCGTCTTGCTTAAGGTTCTTCTCATAAATCGTATCGAGTCCCAATAAACGCAAGTATTTCGCCAACTTCCCCAGATGAACATCTACTACGAATTTAAATTTCAAAAAAGGAGTTTTTAAATGTTTAATATTGTTCATATCAATTGGTTCACCCAATGGATAAACACTCACACGATCGCCATCTTTCAAAATGTATGAAAAATCCACTGATTTGTCATTGACTAAAATCACATCCACCTCTGTATGAGGTACACCAACGGATTCTATCAAGTCTTTCACTGAACGGCGAGATTTGTAAGTGATTTCGAATTCCTTATTTCTTTTATCAAAAGAAAGATAATTATTTAGCGCCGAATAAAAATATAGACTTACTCGATACATTTTCTACATCTCACTGAAAATTATTCTAACGAAAAACATAATTTCGAAACACATACAATTTTTATATGAAAGAAATATATTGAAAACAATAGGAAAGTTCATAATATAAGATAAGTTCAAACTCGTTAGGAGAAAAGTATGCAAAATATAAAGATATTCTATTTTCTCAGGAAGTATGTGTCATCGATTTTGTTCTATAAGATAATTTTTTGTACATTGTGTTTATTATTTTTCTTATCGGGACTTGCCGCACAAGATTCGGTTTTAATCACTGTTCAAGAGCGAGTTGGTGTAGATCGAACAAATGAGTTTGTAAAATTCGGTATACCTATTCCTCGTAGTTGGAATGTGACCGATGCCTCAAATTTGAGATTGCGAGATAATACGAGTACTCCTATCCCAGCGCAATTTGAGGCATTAGCACGCTGGGGAAGTTATGCTACCGATACTTCAGCACCCATCAAATGGGTTTTGGTGGGATACTTCGAGACTATCTCAGCAAGTGCTTCTGAAACGCTTGAATTGGATGCATTGGGTCCAGGACCAAGTCCTTCTACCTCGATTTCGATAGATACATCAACTCCCGGAACGATGATTATCAATACTGGTACTGCTCAATTTGATATTAATTCTTCCGACGACTTCAATATTATTAATCAGGTAACTATTAGCAGTCAAACACTTCTGGAATCACTCTCTGCGACTGATGCTATCGACTATTCTCCTGCTGGTTCTTTGGATATTGTTGCTGGTGGTTCACCTGATTTCACGCCAAGAACTACTTCCGTAACTATCGAACGCTCTGGTCCTTTATATGTGGTTATTAAAGTTGAGGGAAGTATATTGGATGATTCAGCGAGGGCTTTACTTGATTTCACGGCAAGATTGCATTTCTATGCAGGGAAATCTGGTGTGCGAGTTGATTTTACAGTGGAGAATAATCAGCCTGTGATTGAAGGAGGAGAAGGACAACCAGCTAATGCTCACAATCAGGGAGACATAAACAGTGTTTATATCGGAGAACTGGAACTGAATCTCCGCTTGAGAAGTAGTGGTGCAGCATTGCACATACTTACTGAAGATGGAGTAAATGTCGATTCTCCGACATCTGATGTTACGCTTTATCAAGATTCCAGCGGAACAGATTATTGGAATGCCTATGTAGGGTTGGTTGGATGGCCCGGTTATGAAGATTATGCCTATCCGAGACTGCAGTCCTATTGTGCATTTCAAGGCTATCAGATAACTGGAGCGGGTTCACCGATAACAGGATTACAGGCTCTCGGATGGATGTCTGCTTTCAGAAGCGGTGCTACAGAACCACAGTTAACAGTTGCAGTAAAGGATTTCTGGCAGAATTTTCCAAAAGTTCTTGAGGGTTCTCCTGATGGCACTGCTACAGTAAATTTATTCCCTAATGGAACTCAGTTCAATCATAACTTCAGGGTTGGTGAGGAAAAAACTCATTCGATTCTTTACCACTTTGGACTTGATGCAACAACTTCTGATGAGTCCCAAAGATTGGCAAATACCTTTAACAATCCACTTTTTGGAGTTGCACCTGCAAGTTGGTATGTAAGTACAGGAGTACTTGGTGAAGTTCCTGTTGTGGATATTGGTCGCTGGTCTCTTTATGAGCGATATGTCAGGACGGCTTTTGAGCCTAATCCGGATTTCGATCCATTGGTTGATGATCCGAATTGGGGTAATTCGACATTGCTCGAGAAGATTGATAATTATAATTTTTATGGGTGGCAGGATTACGGGGATGTTCCACTAGATTATGAAGCGTTTGGTGCAAATCAAGCTGGTCAAATGAATCTGAAATACTGGCTTTTATATGGAATGTTTGTTCAATTCTGTCGGTCAGCTGATTTGAATTGGTTGGACATTGCACAGCCCGGAGCCTGGCATATGGCTGACATCGATTATTTACATATTCCTGATGAGGGAATTCAGCATTGGGTTCATGGAGCTTATTTTGGGCATAGTCAACACGATGAACCTGGGAATCTTAATCCTAATCGGAATAGTAATTCGCCATCAGTTGACTTATTTTTTGGTGTTCCGGGATTGATATTAGGTTATTATCTGACTGGTGAACAGCGTTTTCTTGATACTGCTCAGGAAGGTTTGGAAGCAATGCTGAACCTATCTCAATTTAGTGATTTTACACAACCTATATTTGAGAGAGAACGAGCAAATTTAATCTTCGGTTACATCGAAGGTTATCGGCAAACAGGTGATTCTCGATGGTATGATGCAATGAGAAATATCGTCGGTCATACGGCAGATTTATCGAATAAACAGTGGGTGACTGATCCTGCCACCTATGGTGCTTCTCATCCTGGAGATTATGTCAGGATGTTTATGTTCAATCAGGTCGTCTGGACTTTGGGTCGTTATCTTGACTTCTGTAATGAATATGGTTTACCAGACGATTTGGGAGTTGCGAATGCGCTTCAATCTTATGGCGATTTTGTTATTAAATTTGCGATGAATGAGTATGAACCCGGTCGAGCTGCTCATCCGTATGATTATGTTTTTGATGGGAGTGATCCGAGTTATCTGGATATTAATAACTGGTCATTAGCAATGGCTGATGCACTTAGTTATGTTTATAAATACAATTCGAATTATTTGCGGTTTCTGAATGCTGCTGCAAAATTTTATGCTACCGGAACGATTGATCCTGTCTGGCAGGGTGATCCACCGGTTTATATATCTACGAAAGACCTGACTAATCACTGTAATTGGGGATTGGTGTATATGAATCAATCTCTCCAACAAACATACGCAACTAATTGGTATTTTTATTAAACGTGGATTAACACGGATGAACGCTGAAAAAAATAGGAAAAAGACTAATTTAGCCACGAAGTCACTAAGTCACAAAGAAAAAAAAAGAACCACAGAGAACACAGAGGAGAAATATAAATAGACACGGATAATCGCGGATCAACGCTGATTCTAATTATTTAAAAATCCACGAAAATCAGCGGAACTCCATGTCTAATATAAATTGTCTTTGATTGTCGGTTGTCAGTTGTCGGTTTTAGAATTTAAATTGTCTTCTCTGTGTCCTCTGTGGTTCAAATTTTTTATGAAGAAAAATGGTTTTGGAAGGTGGATTAACAAAATAGGTCTGAGAACAACTATAAGTTGTTCTCAGATTTTGAAGTTAGTTATAAGAAATAGCTGGCAAATTCTCATAACCTTATTAAATGTAAGCGAAATTTAAATTTCGATTATATTAATATCTACGAAAACCTCTTCTTGGTTCTCTTTTCTTTGGTGGGCGAGCTTCATCAACTCTTAATGTCCGACCCTCAAAGTCTTTTCCATTTAATGCATCTTTTGCTACTTCAGCTTCTGATGGAGTGGACATTTCGACGAATGCAAAACCTTTACCTTCGATAATTTTGACTTCTACGACTTTACCATGATTGGAAAATAACTCTTCCAACTGTTGGTTTGTCACAGCATAATTAAGGTTACCCACATAGAGTTTACTACCTTGCATAATATTATGCCTCCTAAATTATTAGTTTTCTCTTTGTTTAATAAGATTCCTTTTCGAGGCAGATGCAAGATAGCGATTCTTCCCCTTAACGGAAAAATTATTAAGAACAATAGAGTTTCATCAAAACTTCAAGGTCAAACAGATGTCATTTGTTTTTATTTTACCCTCGCCAGCGATTTGGTATTGCTTACATAAATGAGAGGGCAAAATTAACCTTAAAAGTTTTAATTTGTCTCGAGTAGATACCAGCTTATAACTCAATGTCAAGATAAAATTCCTTATGTATAAAATTAATTGGTTATCTGAGTCAAGTTAAGTTGTCTCAAGTGTTTTATTACTATACTGGAATTATTGGGCAGATTGGAATAACTGGAGTTATAAAC
>CAZYWQ010000168.1:0-6377 GCA_964651675.1 uncultured Candidatus Sumerlaeota bacterium
AGATAAAGGATTTCTTTGGTGGTAAATATAAAAATATGAAGATTGAGTATGTGATTCAGGAAAACCAGCTTGGTACTGGTGATGCAGTTGAACTTGTAGAGGATTATGTCAGCGGCAAATTTCTCATTATGTATGGTGACAATTTGTGTCATAGATATGATATTGAGAATTGTATCAAGTATGATCTTTCTGCACTTGCTATTGAAGTAGATGATCCTGAAAAATATGGCGTTTTTATCACGAATGGCAATTTAATTGTTGATGTTGTCGAAAAACCGAAGGAACCTATTTCTAATCTTGCAAATGCTGGTGTTTATCTCTTTGATACGGACATATTCAATGAATTGAAAAATGTAACCAAATCTGAAAGAGGTGAGTTCGAGTTAACGGATGCCATAAAATCACTGTGTAAAAAACGTCCTATTCAATGCGTTAAGATACAGAAGTATTGGATTCCTATTGGTTACAAGGAAGAATTGGATAGGGCTGATAAGTTTTTAAGAAATTTTAAGGAGTAGCTATGAAAAAGGGAGATTTTTTACTTATTGGAATCGATGGAGGGGCAACTGAAGTAAAATCCCATCATATAAAATCTCGTAAAAAAGATGGGGAAGTAACCTATTCTCTTGGGATAGCAAACTCTTCCCGAAAATATAAATTTGTGGATGATTTTGCTCCTGTTCCTCTACAAACTCAACTTGGTGAGCGCAACTCTAAAGATATCAAACTTACTCCTCAGGAAGTTGCCCAGACTAATAACTATATCCAGGCAACTTATGAAACTATCGCAGATATAGTGAAAGAAACTGCTACAAGCGATGTGTTAATCGGTATGGGGATGCCTGGACTTAAAACCGAAGATGAGCGCGGTATTAATCTTATTATTCACGGTGCAAGACTCCCCAATTTTTTGGATTTATTGGAGACTAAACTCGAAAAAGAAGGGATAAATCTTGTCACTCCAATCTATAAATTAGGAAGCGATGCTGATTACTGCGGAATCGGTGAAGAGTTCGCTGAAGATGGACTTTTTAGAAATATAAAAAATGGATACTACCTTGGAGGCGGAACAGGTGTTGCCGATGCTATGAAACTGAAAGGTAAATTGACAACCTTCGATTCGGCAAAATCCTGGATACAAAAATCCTGGCAGATAATCTCTTCGATTGGCATTACCTATGAAAAGGGAATTTCTGCGAAGTCAATCAATACGCTTTATGCCAATATGCTGAAATGCTCTCAGGAAGAACTTGTTGAAAAGGGGAAGTTCCCTGAAGTCGAAGCGAAAAAATGCGATCCTAATGCTTATACTGTTATGGCAATAGCTTCTCAGCTTTTAGCCGAGTTGATATTTGAGCGTGTCTTTACTATCAAATGCGGAAGAGAAGAACTAAATTATCGGGGTGAAGCCTATCTAAATCTCGAAAAGAATCATCCATTCAAAGGAATTTTATTAGACAGAATCATAATTGGTCAAAGAATAGGCAAAATATATGGTAATCCTGAATTTGAGGATGTCTTAAGAAAGCCAACAGAAAATATTCTCGCAAAAATGATTCAAGACTTTGGGGATGAGGAGATGAGAAAATATTATATTGATGATAATAAGATCAAAAGAGACATCATATTATCTTCTAATCTAAGAGCAGCTCCTGCGATTGGTGCAGCAATAGATGCCCATAGGCACTACAAGATTAAGATTCAGGATACTGATAAAATAGGAACCAAATGATATTAAAGGGTACTTCAGAGTGGAGGGTAATCGCTGATCTTACTCATAGTAGATTTCTTCTTAATCCTTTACATTGATAAGAAATGGATGCTATTTAATCTTTTATATAATTATTTAATAAGTCATAACTCACATTTTATCAGGAAATGAAGGCTAAATAGTAGCACTTTTTATCTGAACCAAAAAAAGATTGACATACAAAAAGTGAGTATAGATATTTGCTATGTTTTTTCTTTACTATTTGGTATAAATATTGAGGAGTTCAAGAGATGGCATTACCAAAACATAGACATTCTAAGACAAGGAGAAATAAGAGAAGATCACATCACAAACTATCTCCGACTGGCTTAGTAGAATGCCCAGCTTGTCATGAGCTTAAGCTTCCGCATAAAGTCTGTCCCAATTGTGGTGAGTACAAAGGGCGCGTTATTGTTGCCAAAAAGGCTTAGGGAGAAAGGTAATTTATGATTATAGCGGTAGATGCTATGGGTGGTGACAATGCTCCTATACCGGAGATCGAGGGAGCTATTCAAATCACCAAATCATCTGATGTCAAAGTTACATTAGTAGGTATAGAATCTACCGTAAAACAGGCCTTATCAAAATATAAATATAATCCAGAAAAAATCGCCATTGAAAATGCGTCTGAAGTTGTTGATATGCGTGAAGCCCCAAGCCTTGCCATTAGGAAAAAGAATTCTTCGATCGCTGTCTGTGCTAATTTAATCAAGGATGGTAAGGTTGATGGAATGGTCTCTGCGGGTAATACAGGGGCTGTTATGGCAACATTGCTTATCAAATTGAAGACGATTACAGGTGTGTCAAGACCTGCCATAGGTTCATTGCTTCCAACAACGACTGGTGTGGTGCTTCTGATTGATGTCGGTGCCAATGTCGATTGTAAACCTAAACAACTTCTTCAATTTGCCCAAATGGGCAAAGTCTATTCTCAGCACATTATCGGTATTAAAAGTCCGAAGGTTGGGCTTCTTAATGTGGGTGAGGAAGAATCCAAGGGTGATGAGTTGTCAACGCAGACTTTTAATCTTTTAAAGAATTCAAAACTTGATTTCTATGGGAATGTTGAAGGCAAAGATATACTGACAGGTGTAGTTGATGTAATTGTCTGTGATGGTTTTGTTGGGAATGTTGTATTAAAGTTCGGCGAGAGCATAGGTGGAATTCTGATAAAGTGGCTGAAGCACGAATTTGAAAAGGGATTATTTACAAGAATTGCAGGCGCTGTTATGAGAAAAGGGTTTATTAAGATTAAAAAGAAGATAGACTATGCCGAGATTGGTGGTGCTCCTTTATTAGGTATCAATGGAGTATGTATTATCTCTCATGGGAAATCTACTCCGAAGGCTCTTATGAACGCTATAAGAGTAGCAACGGAATTCGTTAATCATAAGGTTAATCAGCATATTCAGGAAGAGATTACTGCGAATAACATCAAAATAGGAGAAATGGTATATCAATGAAAGTTAAAAGAGTAGGTGTACTTGGAACAGGTTCTTATGTTCCGGAAAAAGTGTTAACTAATTTTGATCTGGAAAAGATGGTTGATACGTCCGATGAATGGATAACGACAAGAACAGGTGTAAAGGAACGAAGAGTTTGTGAGAAAGAACAGGCAACTTCCGACCTCTCTACAATTGCTGCCAAAAGAGCCCTTGAGAGTGCGAATGTAACTCCAGAGGAAATCGATTGTATTATTCTTGCTACTATTACTCCTGATACCTTGTGTCCTTCAACCGCCTGCTATGTACAAAGTAATTTGGGCGCTAATAATGCCGCAGTATTTGATATTAACGCTGCTTGCTCGGGTTTTATATATGGATCGGTAATGGGGAAAAATATGATTGTTGGTGGGACAGCAAAAAAGGTTCTTGTTTTGGGTACCGAGACTCTTACAAAATTTACAAACTGGGAGGATAGAACTACTTGTATTCTATTTGGAGATGGTGCTGGTGCTGCTGTGCTTGGAGAAGTTGATGATGATAGGGGCTTTTTATCCGAAGAAATTAAAAGCGATGGCTCTTTAGCTGAATTGATAATCATCAGAGCTGGTGGAAGTCGTCTTCCTGCTTCACAAGAAACTGTTTCAAATAACCAGCATACTGTTGAAATGCGAGGTAATGAGGTTTTTAAATTTGCCGTTAAAAATATGGTTGATGCCCTTTCGAAAGTAATCGAGAGGAGTGGATATACTCCTGATGATATTAAATGTGTCATTCCTCATCAAGCCAATATAAGAATAATCGAGGCTATTGCTAAGCGATTGAAAGTTCCGATAGGGAGATTTTATATTAATTTAAACAGATATGGAAATACATCTGCTGCAACAATTCCCATTGCTTTCGATGAGGCAATAAAAGAAGGTAGAATTCAAAGAGGCGATCCTATTGCCTTTGTCGCATTTGGTGGCGGACTTACTTGGGGAGCAAGTGTGTTAATATATTAGTGCGGTAACTAAGCCACATCAATTGTATTAAAACAAACAAAAATTGGTATATCATTATCGTTATAGATTTTGAAAGGTTTAATATTTACAAGGGAGAATAAGTGATGAAGATAGCGTTTTTGTTCCCCGGACAAGGCTCTCAATTCCCTGGTATGGGAAAAGATTTATATGAAAACCATCAAATTGCTAAAGATATATATAACAAAGCTGATGAGATTTTGGGATATAGCCTATCCGACATATCTTTTAATGGAACCGAAGATGATTTGAAACAAACTAAAGTGACTCAACCTGCTATTTTTACTCATAGTGTTGTATGTTACGAGATACTAAAAGGTCTGGGAATCGACGCTGAAGCTGTTGCGGGACATAGTCTCGGAGAGTGTTCTGCTCTTTATGCGGCTGGTGTATTTGATTTTGAAACAGGATTATCACTTGTTAAAAATAGAGCTGAGTCAATGGATGTAGCTTCCCAAAGAGAGAAGGGAACGATGGCGGCAATTATTGGATTAGGTTTTGATAAGGTTAAGGAAATATGTGATAAGATTGGAGTTTCTAAAGTTATAAATCCAGCGAATTTTAATTCACCTGAACAATTGGTTATATCAGGATCCGAGGATGCAGTAATAGAAGCGTGTGAAATGGCTAAGGCAGAAGGAGCTAAATTAGCCAAAATTCTAACTGTCTCAGGTGCTTTTCATTCTGCGTTAATGAAGAGTGCTGAGGAATCGATGGGTGAAGTTCTTTACAATGCAGAATTTGATTCTCCCCAAAAAATTTTTATTGCGAATGTCACAGGTTCTGTTGTAGAAGATACAGCCTTGATTAAAAAATATCTCAAGGAGCAAATCACTTCCTGCGTTCTTTGGGTTGATTCTATCAGAGCTTTTTTGAATAAAGGTTTTGATACATTCGTTGAAGTTGGTCCTGGTAAGGTTCTAACAGGACTTATGAGGAAAATCGATAAAAGTGTGGTTTCATATACCACATCTAATCTTGACACAATAAATGTTTTAAAAGAGAAACTTACATCTCAGTAAAGGAAAAATTGTGGAACTGAAAGGGAAAGTATCGCTCATTACAGGAGCAGGGCTTGGAATAGGACAAGCCATCGCATTGGAGTTCGCCAAAGCTGGCAGTGATATTATAGTCTCTGATATTTTAGAGGATGCTGCAAGTCAAACCTGTGATGAAATAAAAAATCTGGGTCGTGAGGCAATATTTGTAAAAGCTGATGTCTCGAACTTTGACGATGTGAAGAATATGCTTGAAAAGGCTATTGAGAAATTTAATAAAATCGACATTCTTGTAAATAATGCTGGTATCACAAAAGACCAGTTGATTATGAAAATGACAGAAGAGGAATGGGATAAAGTTATTGCCGTAAACTTAAAGGGTGCATTTAATTGTTGTAGGGCAGTCTCAAGATATATGTTAAAGCAGAGAGCAGGTAAGATTATCAATATTGCATCTGTTGTTGGACAGATAGGGAATCCCGGGCAGGTTAATTATGCGGCAAGTAAGGCTGGAGTAATTGGAATAACCAAAACATTGGCGAAGGAATTTGCCTCTCGTGGAATAAATGTTAATGCAATAGCTCCTGGATTCATTAAAACACGAATGACTGATGTTCTGTCTGATAAAGCAAAAGAAGAACTTTCAAAATTGATACCGCTTAATAGATTAGGCGAGCCTTCGGATGTCGCTAAAACAGCTCTTTTTTTAGCTTCAGATTATTCAAACTACATCACCGGTCAGGTAATTAGAGTTGACGGTGGGATGGTTATATCATAAAGCCACAGACTACTTGTGGCAAAAGAATCAAATTTTTGGAGGTAATTGAAATGGCAAACGAAGCAATCGAACAGAAAATGAAGGAGATTATAATTGAACAATTGGGAGTTTCCGAAGACAAGATAACTCCTGATGCGAAGTTTGATGATGATTTAGGTGCGGATTCACTTGACAGAGTTGAATTGGTTATGTCGCTCGAAGAAGAATTTGGAATAGAAATTCCTGATGAGGAAGCTGAGAAAATCACTACTGTTGGTGCAGCTTTGAAGTATATTGATGAGCATATGCAAAAATCCGAATAATTTGAGACAAAGGGAAGGCTATGAATAAGCGCAGGGTAGTCATAACAGGATTGGGTACTGTAAATCCACTTGGATTGAATGTGGA
>CAZYWQ010000169.1:0-6334 GCA_964651675.1 uncultured Candidatus Sumerlaeota bacterium
TGCTCCATCTGATGGTGATTACGCAATGCAGTTTGGATTATGGGATATCAATAGCGGAGGAACTGCAGGAGTGAATCGATTATGGTTAGAGTCCTATCTTAATGTTAATGCAGTGACCGTAACAAATGGTACCTTTTCGGTAGAATTAGGCACTGATACACCATTCCCAGCGGATCTTTTTCAAAACAATCCTGATTTGTGGTTAGAAGTCGAAGTGGATTTGACAGGAGTAACAGGTTCTGGACTTGAGACATTTTCTCCAAGAGTGCCTTTTTCAGCAACAGCATATTCCTTTCAGAGTGACAATGCTGATACCCTTGACGGTTTAGATTCGACATCTCTTTTAAGGAGTGATGTCGACGATACTTGCGAAGGAATTATAGAATTTACAGCGCCTCCAACAGGATTTGCTCCGAGTCAGGCATCCGTCCAGATTAATCCATCAAGTTTTAATCCTGGAGACAGTTTACTCAGTGTGTGGACAGGTAGCTCTGATATGTTAATAGTGGATGACGAAGCTTCTATGACCACATCAGGTGTAATTCAAGCAGGAACATTATATTTCCCACAAGCTTATAACCGACTCGGAGATGGTACACCCAATCAGGCATCCATTGACGCCTCGAATGACCTTTTAATAAATGGCGATTTGGAAGTTAAGGGAGAAGTTTATTGGGGAGCAAAAACAAGTTATTATAGTGCTCTAGCGGCTGATTTTGTCCCTCAGGACGATAGTTATACTTATATGCAAACTTCCGTAATTTTATATAAGGATGGTGGTGATTTGACCGCCCAGTCTTGGTATGCTCCTATACATCTTCCACATGGTGCTGTTGTTACGGAATTTACTGTCTGGTTCTCTGATCTTTCTTCAGAGGATGAGACTTTTTATTTACGCCGTAGACCCTGGGGCACAGGAGCCTCAGAGAATTTGGCACAAGTCTCCACAAGCGGAACTCCTGGAGTAGATAGTGCTACAGACAGCTCTATTGATAATGCCACAATAGATAATAGTAATTATGTATATTATTTGTGGTTCAGTTTCCCAACCGCAGATACGGGAAGTGCTTTAGCCTTCTGCAATGCGAGTATAGTATATACAACAACAAATCCATAGACAAAATAAGTGCATAATCTATGATTGTCGAAAAGTGTTTTTGGTTTAAAGTAATCAAGTTACAAAGATTTTATATGTGAAAAAAGTTTTTTTCTTGACTCGAAAAGTGGTTTGGCTTTAAAAGATAATTAAATAATACATAAAGCATAAAGGGTCCTCCCTTAAGAAATTAAGGGAGATGGAAGATGGTTAGAATCCATCACGGGCACGCCGCTGTGTTCGGGGACGAAACTCACATTTTTGAGATTGTATCAGATGTAACCAAAACAATCTCAATGCCACTGGACTGATAATGTAGCGGTTCGATTTATCGAACGAGCATTGTCGCATAAATGCAACCGTTACCGAAACAAGTCTGGGAAGGCGTGAGGAGTAGAGTGATCCGTAAGTCAGAAGACCTACTTTGTGCGGAATATCACGACACTTCCTCGGTGATTGGGAAGAGCGGGAAAAACGGATAGAACCCTTTCTTTTTACGAGGAAAGGGTATTTTTTTTCTCAATTCTATTTATATCCTGTTTTCTATCTTCTTTTTCGAGGAAGGGAAAAGGAGAGATGATTATGCGTTCTAAAAAGTTCCCTTTCTTAACCTTCGTTTTTATTGGGGTTTTTTCATTGTCGATGGTCTTGTCTGCCCAGACATCCTTCACAGAAGATTTTTCCACTGATCCTGCCTTAAACGGATGGTCCTACAGTGGTATTAACTCTGGTGAAGTTCCAACGGATCCTCCCTTATTTGTATGGAATGAAACAGAGCAACGCCTTGATGTTACTCTTGATGCTGGTGAAAGCGAGAACAGCGTTTTTATCAAAATGTTGGGCAGCATAGTTGATCAAAGTGATTCATTTGAATTCTCTTTCAAGTTTTATCTCACAAGCCTAACCGTGGATACGGAGGACTGGGCATTTTTTCAGATGGCAGTAGGTCTAAGAAACACGGAGATTCCTACAGGTAGAGTATGGGATCGTGGTGGAAAGAGTATGTTCGATCCTATGGATGACCGTATCTGCATTGATATCGTTGAATGGGATCATATTCCCAATGATCCTGCCTTTATGTTTCCAACGATTGTCACAAAGGATGAGGCTTTTCACAACAACTACCTTACTCCCGGAACTGCACTAACTACGGGCGTTTTATATGAAATAACTCATACATATCAAAATGGTGAGCTATCATTGTCAATGACCGCTGATGGTGTCCCAATAACGACATCTGATGTAACCACACCAGTCACAATCGATGTCGGAAGTGGCGACCAATTTGAATGCAATGCCTTTGCAGTAAATAATTATTTCAATCGCTGGGATGGAAATTCCACTCCCGATTATGTTGCAGAAGGCTGGATTGACGATATTGAGTTTACTTGTACTCCATCATCTGCGGAGTATTGGCAAGTATATAAATAAAAGAGTATCAAAAAACTTATTTTGTAGCGGTCGCATTGATGCGACAATGTGTCAATAATCGTTCGGCAAATCGAGCCGCTACAATCTTTATTTTTCATAGCTTTCAGTTAATAAACAAGAGGTAATTTACCGTGAAAAATTTTATAACACTTTATTATATAATTCTGTTGTTAGTAACATTATCAATCGGTTCTCATAATGCCATTTCACAAATTTCATTTATGCCCGAAGAACAGCTTACGAACACCGAATACGAATCAGAGTTGACAGTTAGCGGTGATGCGATGGTGATTGATTCTGACGACAATGTGCATCTAATTTATTATGAGGGAGAGGATGACTTATATAATGGTTCAGGGGACATATACGGTTCTGATGCGGACCAGGTCTACTATTTATTCGGCGATAATGGAATTTGGCAGAGTCCTATCAAAGTAAGTGATGGTGAATTGGTTGGAGAACCCACAGCAGCTCGACAACCTTCTATTGCCATTGATTCTACAGACACGATTCATATTGTCTGGCATGACTATCGGAATAGCGGTATGGCAAATGTCGAAATATACTATGATTATAAGACACCAACGGGTAGCTTCATAAATGGAGACTATCGTGTAACATATACAACAAGTGGAGTTGCGGCAGATAGTGGATATTCGCCTGCAATTGCAATCTCACCTCAATCAGATAAAATAAATATTGTTTGGTGGGATTTTTATTATGATGGATATATATCTGAAGCATTCGGATTATCAGCCTCAGATAGTAATGATTTGAATCGTACTTCTTCCTATTCTCTTGACCCGTATGCATTAACTAGTTTTGGTGAACCAGCCGTGATGTACCCTACTGTCGTCGTTGACAATGATGGTTTCGTACACACCGCCTGGTGCGATGTTGAAAGCTTTGGTTATAATGATGGTGGAATAGCTTATTACAGAAAAAGAACAAGCTTAGAGGAGGTACCTGAGACAAATGTTGAGGATTATTCAGATATTTTGATATCGGGTACATCGGCTGGTTCAACGAATCCTCCAAAAATTGCTATTGATTCATCAGGTAAGGCATACATTGTCTGGTCTGATGCGAGAGAATTAGGCAATCGTGAGATTTATCTTACAACAATAGATGTGGATGGTGTGACAAAAGGTTCAGAAATTCGTTTAACAAATTCATCGTACAATTCAGACAATCCAGATATCAAAATCGATTCCACAGATTTACCGAGAATTGTCTGGCAGGATAATAAGAGTGGAGTTTATCAGATTTATTATGCCGAATATGATGTGATAAATGAACAATTAATGAATGAAACACAAATCTCGCAGAGTTCATCCGGTGCAATTTTCTCTCATATAACTTTAGATGATTGATACAAATGTAATACAAGATGGAGCAATAACTTTAGATGATTCTGATAAAGTTCATATCTGTTGGCAGGATAATAGAACAGGACATTATAATATATTTTATCGAAGAAGCGCTTCCATAACAAGCGCCGATGAAATTTTCTTAGAGCTGTATGAGTAACAAAAGATCTCTGAAAAACTGACCAATTGTAGGGGTTCGATTTATCGAACCCGTTATTATCTGAATAATTCCTTAGGAATGGGCTTGATAAATCAAGCCCCTACATATTACCTTGCGACATAAATGTCGCATTACATTATTTCGCAGTTCTCTATAAGGTAAATTGATGAATCTTTGTTTCAAACATAATAAATATGCTTTTACACTAATAGAATTATTAATCGTAGTGGCGATTATAAGCATTTTAGCCCTCATAGGTATGGTAAATTATATGCGAGCAATCAATCGTGCAGAGACAGCACATTGCGCATCAAATTTGAAGACGGTTGGCACAGCATTAAATAGCTATTTTGTGGATTATAACAAATATCCTTACGCCGATGGCGATGCTGATTTTCGAAATAGCCATGATAAACCTTCCGACTTTGGGAATGGACCTGCAGCCAACGGATATTGGGATGCAGTTCCATTTCTCATTGTTGATTTAGGATATTTAACGGACGAAAATGCCTTATACTGTCCAAAACTTGTCAAACGAAATAGCGGAAGAAAGAAAAATCTTCGATATGCATATAACAGGGCAACCGCAGTAGATGTGGCTTTAAGGAGTGGAAATCCAATTTCATTTCTTGATAATAATAAATCCAGGATTTGGCTTGCACGATGTCTCTATAGAAATAACCACGATATTCCTGCAAAATATCTCTCTTATCCACACGGTGAGGAAGACGATATGGAGAATGTATTATATATTAATGGTACGGTTGAATTGGCTGAAGGCGGAGAGTGATTCTTATAACTGATGAACCTTCTTGAATTTTACCTCCGAATTTTATCTAATTTATTTATTGATAATAATCCTCAATTTTAATTAGAAATTTAGAAGTAATCTATGAAAAGGAAGCGATGAGAAATGAAAAAAGAACTCTTAACGAGGTATCACGGAAATCCGATTTTGACATATAAGAATCTACCATTTAATTGTAATGCCATATACAATCCAGGTGCTGTTAAAATTGGTAAAAAATATGTTCTTTTAGCAAGAGTCGAGGATGGAAGGCGTGACAACAAGCTTCATATCGCAATCAGCGATGATGGATATCACTTTAAAGTCAATCCTGAACCGATTAAAATCATTGGCGATGAAGAAAATGATATTTGGGGAAAACATATGTACGACCCAAGAATCACCTATCTTGAAGAGACATACTATGTGACTTATTGCGCACAAGATTTTGGTGAAAATGTAAGAATAGGATTACTTAAGACCAAAGACTTTGTAACATTTGAACAGATGCCTTTTATAACAGAACCCTGGAATAGAAACTGTGCCTTATTCCCAGAGAAAATCAACGGGCTATATGCACGAATTGATCGACCAATGAATGGTAATCAAGTGATGAATATGGTTTCTTATTCTCCTGATTTGATATATTGGGGAAGATCGAAACCGATAAAACTTGAGCCTCAGACCTGGTTCAGAGAAAAGTGGGGTATGGGACCTACTCCAATAAAAACAGATAAAGGTTGGCTTCTGATTATTCACGGAGTATGGCTTGCAGTCAATTATGTTTATCGATTAGGAGTTGTATTATTAGATTATGAAAAACCTTCAGAAGTAATTGGTCAATGTCCGGAATTTATATTAACGCCAAGAGAAGATTATGAAAGGACAGGAGACACAATGAACTGTGTCTTTTCCAACGGAGCCATATTAGAGCCAGATAGAGAACTTAAAGTTTACTATGGTGCATCAGACACCTGCATTTGTCTGGCTACAGCACATATCGATGAATTAATCGATGCCTGCCTAAAAGAAAATAACTAACTGTAGGGAACGGTTTAAAACCATTCCCTACAACTTAAATGGGCAGAACGATGTTCTGTCCTTATAAGAAAGAAGGTCTTGTAAAATCAATTCTTTAGAAAATTGTTTTGACATAGCATAAAACAATTAATAGAAAAACAACTTTAACAAAGGAGGTGAAAGAATATGTCAAAAAAAAGATTTTTAAAAGGATTTACACTCATTGAACTTTTAATTGTTGTTGCAATTATTGCCATTCTTGCTGCGATAGCCGTTCCCAATTTTCTCGAAGCCCAAACTCGGTCAAAGGTATCTCGCGTTAAAGCTGACTTGAGGACTCTGGCAACTGCCGTCGAATCCTATAGTGTTGATAATAATGCTTATCCACCCTCTCCAGTTATCGCTCAACAATATGCCGGTACAAAAAATTCTGCCTATTCTTTTATTCCTGATATTCTTACTACACCAGT
>CAZYWQ010000170.1:0-6328 GCA_964651675.1 uncultured Candidatus Sumerlaeota bacterium
AAGTTGGAGAGTGAATGCAAGAGTAATATGCGTAGGCTGGCAAGACATCATAATTTAGATTCGGATGAATTGGATAAATTACGATCAGGATCGCCGCTTGTGAAAAAAGAAAAAATAGAAATGTTATGCAAGGTTTTAACTGCCCTGAATAAGACAGTTGGCTTTATGGTTGGAGAAAGTTATGATAAGGAAAAGCATTTTATTGAATTAGATATCAAGAGGTATGGAACAGTTTTAGGAGAAATTACCTCTAAATGTAATTCGCCAGAATCTTTTTTTAGGGAATCAGAGAAAAGATTTTTGAAAAATTTAGCTGAGGATATTGGAGCTTATGCTGTATTATTGCTTTTAGAAAATAAAAATAATCTGGGGAATTATTCAGTCGTTGCCCAGTACAATGTTGATGGGAAAAAAGTAAGTTCAATCAATGGTTTAGAATTTAACGAAAAGATTCTCTTTGATGGAAAATCTGTGAAATTTGATGATGCAATACATTTCTCAATGCATTCCGTATCGAAATGCCCGCTATGTCACGAAGTAAGAAATTCTCTTCCTGAAATTGATTTTGGTGTAGTTACAAAATCACGAATTGCACCCAAAGAGTCGGGATTTTTTATTACATACTATGCTACTGAAACAAGGAGTGAATATACACTGACTCAAAGAAAATGGATAGTTGATCAATTAGCTATGGAGCTTATTGTTCATTATCAGTATATGCTTATTATGAGTGAATTAAAGGCAAGAAGGAAGTTTATAGAAAACGCAAGTCATCAAATTTTAGCCCCCGCTCAGGGTATAGTAGGATTTGCAGAGAATATTAAAGATGGGATTTATTCAGAAGAGACTATTCAAAAGAAATTAAATACACTAATGTATTTGTGTCAGAATCTTGGTTATCTCTGTAATAAATTTAATTGGATAGCTTCAAAAAAAGACTTTGTTGACATTGATAGTGCGAAAAAGATGCGTTTACCCTTGGCTAAGACCCTTAAAGATTATACCTATGCATTCCACTTTTTGGCGGATAGAAAAGGAATAAAAATTTATGTTAATGATAATAAGGGGAGAATAACAAAACTCGGAACCATTAAGGCTAGTGATATGTATCTTCCCCAAGTTATATATAATTTTCTTCGTAATGGGATCAAATATTCTTATCAAAACACAACAATAACGATAGATGCAAAGAAGAGAAAAAAGGATTTGAATATTTTTATTACATCTTATGGAATTCCTATTCCCAAAAAGGATTGGAGTAAAATTTTTGGAGAAGGGTATAAGAGTAAATACGCAGAAATGCTTGATCCGAATGGTACAGGTATGGGTATGTATTTATCTAAGAAAATTATTGAAGGGTATAATGGTAGTATACAAGTTCTGGAGTCATCAGTGGTCAGGGGACATAAAGGAATTATTTTACGGGGGGAACCCATTGATTGTTATAAAAATGTTTTTAGAATCAATCTACCGGAGGTATTTGAATAAATGAAAGAACGAATATTTATTCTCGATAATGACCAGATGGAAACCGAACCAATTGTTGACGCCTTATCGATTGAATATGAGGTAAGATATTTTTACAATGTAGATGATGCTCTTGAATGTTTAGAAAAAGATAAAAATTATGACTGTTTTTTAGTTGATGTGATTATGCCTAAAGATAGTCAACGGCTTAATGTTGATGACGACTATAGCACAGGTGGGGAATTCATCAAGTATATGAGAAATAAATTAAAGATTAAAAAACCAATAATTGTTTTAACAGTAGTTACTAATGAAGATATTCTTGGTCCAATTAGACCTTTGGTAAGTGAGATAATTAATAAGCCTAAGAGTCCGAGTTATATAAAAAGGAAGATTGGGGGTATTTTAGAGTGTGAACAGTAAAGTCATCATTACTATTCTAATTTTATCATTATTAGGAATATTTTCCTCCAATTTCTTATGGGCTGAGGAAGGTACTACTAATGGTGCTACTTTGGAATCACTAATTAGAGAATATAAAGAACATTTTGATAGATCTGAAGAAATTCTTAAAAAAAAGACAGATTATATGCAGGTTATGTATGAAAAAAACTTGGAGGTTCTTAAGGAAGAAAGCAAAAAACACGAGCGGAGATTATATTATATCCAGGTATTAATAGGCATTTTAGCTGCAGTGATAACAGTTGTAACATTTTTAATAACGATATTCACTCTGATTAATTATTTTGACTTGAGGAGAGTATATGAGGTAATTAATATGTTAAAAGGAGAAAATAAATCGCTTCAAAACGCCCTGTATAACATTAAGAGTAATTTAGATAACATTGAAAGTAGATATAGTTATCTAAAATCTGATTTGAAAGAAACTCGAGATGGAACAGAACCTCATATATTGTATATAAAACTTTCATATGCAGTTTCTCTTCTTAATCTTCCAGATTTTGATAGAAGGAAAAGGGGAATGGAAATATTAACGCAGGTTAATGATCCACAGGCGTTACCATTTTTAGTAAAATATTTAGACGATCCGAATGACGAAATAGTAAAAATATGTGTTTTGTATGGTCTAAAGAAATTTGCTAAGTCTATGGCTTTAAAAAAGAAAGTTGTAGTACCAAAGCTTATTAGTCTATTGGATAGACCATCTGCAGAACTGCAGTTAGCGTGTATTGTAACTATTGAAGAGATTGCACCAAACGATAGCAGTTATATTAATAAAATGAGAGAACTGTTCAAAAAAGAAGAATTAGATCCAGATGTTAAGAAAGTTATCGAAGAAAATTTGAGAAGAAAGGGTATGTTGTAAAAACGGTTTTCAGATTATGGAATAATAGGATAGAATATAGAAGCAAATTTAATAATTCTAAGAAAGGAGCTTCACAAAAAGATTAGTTTTTAATTTTTACTTTCAGGGGTAGTGTGACGGTAAATGTGGAACCGATGTTGGGTTGACTGTGGACTTCTATTGTGCCACTGAGCATTTCGACAAGTTTTTTCGTAATCGATAAGCCAAGTCCTGAACCTTGATATCGTCTTGAGTCTGAACCGTCTAATTGTCGGAATTCGTCAAATATGTGCTTTATCTCACTTTCTGGTATTCCAATTCCTTCATCTCTTACCTGTATGATTATGTTGTCTTCATCAATTTCGGTCTGAAGAGTGATTGTGCCTTTTTCGGAAAATTTGATTGCATTACTTAAAAGATTGATAATTATTTGGGATATCTTGGTCTCGTCACCTAATATTTCTTTGTTATGGCAGTTGTTCTCTATCTCGATTTTTAATGGTTTGTCTTTGATAAGATTCTTGGCAATGTTTATACAGTATTCTATGACACTCTCCATATAGAAATCACCTAATAGAATCTCCATTTTTCCAGATTCAATCTTGGACAGGTCGAGTATCTGGTTTATCAGGCTCAGCAGATTGTTGGCACTAATGCTGATGCGTTCAAGATTGGTGAACATCTTCTCGGGGATTTTTTCTTTTAATACTGTGCTTAAAATCTCAGAATAACCGATGATAGCATGTATGGGCGTCCTGATTTCGTGAGAGATGTTTGTGAGAAATTCACCTTTTAGTCTGTCGGCTTCAATTACTCTGAGGTTTTGAATGTAAAGTTCCTCGTTCTTTCTTTTTAATTCTTCGGCATTGGTTTGCAGTTTGTTATATAAAAAGCTATTATTGAATGCTATCGATAGTTGCGAGATGATGGTTTCAAATAATTTGTGTTTTGATTCATCGAATTTAGAGAGGTTTCTGAAGAAGATTCCAAGCACACCACTTTGACTATTATCACGCTGAAAGGGAAGATATACAACCGATGAAATATGTTCTCTTATAAGGAGATCGTTTTTCTGTATTTCTGGCTTTGTTGCTAATTCTTCAAGAGTAAGTTTTTTATTTT
The DNA here is from genome assembly GCA_964651675.1 of uncultured Candidatus Sumerlaeota bacterium. Classification (GTDB taxonomy): domain Bacteria; phylum Sumerlaeota; class CAZYWQ01; order CAZYWQ01; family CAZYWQ01; genus CAZYWQ01. The sequence continues at coordinate 3,896 of CAZYWQ010000170.1, forward strand.
GTTTGAATGCTTGAGCGACAAATGAATCGGACCAATTATGAGTAAAAAGTGTTTTGGAAGGGATATTTTTGTTACCTGCAACTGCCTTTAGAACAGGAGTTTCTTTCTCTCCATCAATAAACCACATCCCGGTAATGTCGAAATCGAAGGTTTCATTGATAAGCTTGACATAGGTCGAAGGAATTTTATTGAGTTCGATGTGTTTTAATAGAACAGAAGAGAATTTGTTGATGGCGATTAGTTCTTTATTTCTGTTTTCAAGTTCTTTGGTTCTTGCGTCGACCCGTTTACCTAAAAGTTTTGTCCATTCTTGAAGTTGTTTTTGAGTGTTTTTTTGTTCGGTGATGTCTCTAAAGACCGCAACACAGCCGTAGATGTTATTGTCAGAGTCATAGAGAGGAGCGGTGCTGAATGACATTATTTTGGTGGTATCGTAATTGCTGATATATTTAATCTCGATATTTTTTGAGATTTTTCCTTCTTTCAGTGCAAGGTCGATTGGAGTTGCTTCGTTTGTTACGGGAGTTCCGTCGATTGTGCTAAATCCTGATAATATGGATAGACTCTCTTTCTCAATTTTAGAGAGGGTTTTAACACCGAAGATTTCGCATCCGGCTTTATTGATTCTTGTTATTTTGTTTTCTTTGTTAATGACAGCTACACCATCTGCCATATTCAGAAGAACTTTCTCGATTTCCTCGCTTTGTATTTTGACTTTTTCTTCTAACTTTTTAAGTTCTGTGATGTCCGTTATGATTCCTAATATTCCTATGATTTCTTGTTGGTCATTTTTGATTGGAGTGAGAGTTAGAATCGCGGGGAATTCATCGCCTGTGTGGGTTTTAAAGTTTCTTTCTTTGATAATGATGTCTTCTGTTTCAAATTTATGCATCAGGTCGTAGAAGATGAACTTGTCGATTTCTTCTCCTTCACCAAAAAGGATATTCGTTTTTGTATTTTCAATCTCGGATGCATTCATACCAAAAATAATCTCTGCGCCCTTACTGAAAAGCGTGATGATACCGTCGAGATTTGTTGCAATGATTGCAGTGCCTATGGAACTGTTGAGGATATTCTTGAGGTAGTTGGATGTTTCTTGCAATTGAACAGTCTTCTCGAGGATTTTTTCTTCGAGTGTTTGAGTAAGTTCTTTTAATTGCTTTGATTGAATCTCATTTTCTCGGTCTTTTTTTATATTGATTTCATTAACGAGTGAATTGATTTGTCGTTCTTTTATTAGCAGCCCTGATAATACGATGACTAATATGCCCAGGATGGAAATTATAATAACATTCAGGTCAGGTTGTAGATAGGACACAGTCATCAGGATAAGAGTAGACCAAATCACACCGATCAGGATTGTTATCATTAGCCATTTATATTTTTCGGTGCTGAAGAAAAGTGTAAGTTCATATCTGTCTGTGTAATCTTTTATCTGAGCTGATGGAACAATATGATAGGGATATTTTGTCTTGTATATGAAGGTTGAGTAAGATAGTCCCAGTATAAACTCCAGGAAATTTTTTGATATGGGTTTTCCATCTTCTAATCCGAACTGTAATGTGATGTTGTCTTTTGATGAGGAAATGAGTTTGATATTAATCTTTTTTATTAAAGCCTGAAAGTAGTTATTAATTTTTTTCTCAGCATTTTTCTTTTTGGGGAATATTTTGCAGGGTTTGATCTTTTGCTCGATTAAGAAGTCTTTGAAGAATAATCCAATTTTTAATGGAACCATATCATCAGATAGATATATTCTTGCGGAATCGATCAGTTTCAGCAAGGTTTGTAAGTCTACATAGTTCTTTGCATTGTTGAGGTATTCCTCGGAGTAGGAGAGATTGGCGAGGTTAATAAAATCGCTAATGTCGTCCTTTTGTGAGGTGTCTTTTACATAGCTTAGTATTCCTTTTGTTATGATGCACAATACATCCTGAGACATCGAAAAAATCTCCGTAAACAAACGGTAATTCTAATTGAAGAATTTTTATCTATAAAGCCCTGTAGTGTTTAATCGATACCGTTATTTAGAAAATGATTTTATTGTGGCTCTAATATAATAATCGGAAAGATAAGATGTTATATAAGAGTTAATAATGATATAAAAAAATAAAGGTGAGTATTTATAAAAATGACCCACCTGATTCATTTTTAGTACGGAGAATTATTTATTTCGTTGATGGCGAGTTTTCTTGCGTAACTTTTTATATTTGTGCTTACGAATTTTCTTTTTCCTCCATTTTACAACGCTACCCAAAGATTTTTCCTCCTTCAATCAATAGTTGGAACTTATATTATGGACGATTTTATATCGTTTAAGTCAACTGATTTTTTTCTCAGTATGAACAGTTTTTATGTTAAATCCACTTACATTAGGTCTCTGCTTGAAATATGGCATTTTAGACAGTATTCTTTGAAAATATTGTTAATTTC
>CAZYWQ010000171.1:0-2401 GCA_964651675.1 uncultured Candidatus Sumerlaeota bacterium
TTCATTTTGTTTAATACTTCATAAATAGCAATATCAACACACCTACTACAAGACCCAAAACAGCATAAGTTTCAACAAAAGCTGGTAGTATAAGAGCCTTTCCTGTTTGTTCAGGTTTTTTCGCTACAATACCAACGCAAGCTGCTGATACTTTTCCCTGGTGAATCCCTGATAATAAAAGTGAAATCCCAACACAAAATCCTACTAACAAAATTTTAATTCCCTGTTGAACAGAAGGATAATGGATGTCACCGAGAAGATTCATCTTTACTATCGAAACAAGGAAAAAGACCAGGAATCCATAAAAACCCTGAGTTCCGGGAAGAGCTACTACTGGAATCAATCGTCCGAACTTATCAGGATCTTCCGTAACGACACCTGAAGCTGCTCGACCTGCATAACCAATTCCTATACTTGAACCTGCTGCACCCATCGCAAATGCTAATGTACTACCTCCTACTCCAATGCTAAACCAAGAGCATTCCCATCCATAAATCTTTACTCCTTTCAGTTTATTAAACTTTCCAAACAATATATTTACATTACTCCAAATTACTATGCCTTCTCTTCGGCAAATTCTATATACTTAGCCTCTCTCGTAAACGCCTTAAATGGTCTTCCACCACCTTCAAAAAACTTGGGGAAAAATTCCACAAACTGCAACCTGGTTGTATGCACAAACGCTCCCAAAACATTTATCAATATATTTGCCGTATGACCAAAGAAAAATAAAATAATGGCTGGAATCCATCCCACATAAGGAATCTTTAACAACATCAATGACAACATATCAATGACTGTTGCTAATATTCCTGTTGCCAATCCCAACGCAAACAAACGCGAGAATGATAGAAAATCCCCTAACAATCCTGTTGCAATACCATACATCGCCCAAACACCTGATACAATCCTTACAACAATACTCTTACAATCTCTACCTGCAAAAAATATAATCGTAAATACCGCAACAACAGCCATAATAGTTCCTGTTTTCATAATCCCCTTTGATAAATCAGGATTAGTCTTTGAAAGAGGAATACTCAATGCCAATAAAATTAGACCAAAAACAAACAATAACCAACCGCCCTGATCAAGCATTGCATCCATTATTCTATTATGTTTAACACGATGTACAAATTTTACACAGACACCATATATCAACTGAAACATTCCGATGAACAAAGCCAATCCCAAAAAAAGCATTATATTTTCCAGAGGATTCAAGACAACAATCGAATTCTTAGCCTTCTGCAAATGTGCAAACACTCCTCCATACTCTTCACCCAATTTATCGAACAACTCTCCAAACCATCCACCCGTCAAAGCCCCTAATATAACTGTCGCAATAGCTCCCAATAACAACAACCATATAAACCGTTTCACGCCTTCTTTGAGTTTGAACAACATCAATGCCAGAACGCAACATGCTCCGAGAATCATTCCATAACCAGCATCCGTTAAACAAAATCCAAAACTAATGAAAAAGAAGGGAGCAAAAATCGGAGTCGGATCGAACTCTTCATATTTCGGTGAACCATATATAGATGTGATAACCTGAAAAGGTTTGAAAAATCCCTTATTCTCCAACAATACAGGCACATCATCATCTGGTAAAGGATCGCGAAAATCGATATCGATGGCTGGAGACAATCTCAAAACTTTTTTCCTTACTTTATCAACCGAATCTGCCTTTATCCAACCTTCCACAAAAAAAGTTTTCTTTGTTGCCCCGAGATATTGATTTGCCTGTTGCTGAATAATTTTATTTGAAACATAGTCATATACGATCTGCAAATCATTCAAATGTTTCGCCAACCCTTTTATATGTGACACAACTGTTTCTTCCCGTTCATTCAGCCGTTTGAGATCGTATTTTACACTAACCATTTCTTCCTTAGGAGTTTTATTTTTACTCGGTAAAAAAGCAGGAACAAATTGATGAGCTTCCGCAATCTTTCTTACATCTTCCTCAGCATCTTTATGCACTATCACGAGAAAATGTTTTTCCTTCTCAGTCTCCGAAATAACATCCCCTGAAACAAGTTCTGTCTTTTCTCTGACTTCATCCAATAAACAGCTAACCCGTGTACAAGGCACAGTACCAATCAATATATAAGTATGCTCAGTCCGACCAATCCAATTCATTGGAAAATTAAGGTCCAACCAGGGCTTCAAGTGTTCCAATCTCGTCTTAAGAGTTATTCTTTGAGCATTAATATGTTTTAATTCTTTCTCCAGAGCCTTTGCGATTTGTAACACCTTATCCAATTCAAAACCCTGATAAACTTTAGCAACCTCTCCATCCGACAACTTCTGTGGCTCACTTCTTAATTTTTGGAACATACCCTCTTTAGGTAAAAATTCCGAAATTAAATTTATTGCCATAGAAAGATCATCTAAT
>CAZYWQ010000171.1:2411-6324 GCA_964651675.1 uncultured Candidatus Sumerlaeota bacterium
TTCTCGAGAGCTTTGATATTCGGCAATTCAACAGGACTGAGTTTACTTTCTTCAGATTTCCCTTTTGTAGATTCCCGACCAGGATCCTTTTGTGTTTCAGAATCCTTTTTTATCGCCTCCTCCAACTGAATAACACCAAACGACTGAAGGAGTGATAATATACTTTCCTTATCCTCGATAAAGCCTAACAGTTGCAATTTTTTGAGTTTTACAACAGCCATGCCTACTCCATTATCTTACTTAATATATACTTAGCAGCATCATCCTTTTTTACTCTCGATGAATCCTCAATTTTTGAAAGTTCAACATTTAGTTTCTCTTCCAATTTATTTATTTCTGCTGCAACATTTTTCTTATTATTCTCTTTAATTTTTTCGGCTTCATTCTTGGCATTACCAATCGCCTTTTGAAAAAGTTCCTCACTTTTCTTAACCGTTTCTTCCTCTATCTTTTTAGCCTCTTCCTTAGCCTTCTTTACGATACTCTCGTGTTCTTTTTCAGTACCCAAAATTTTCTCAATCTTATCTTTCATAATAATCACTTTCTCTTCTATCTTTTAAACAAATCTAACTTATCAACAAAAAGGGATTGAACAATCAATCCCTACACCACTTTTATATCAAGCTGGATGTTTAGATTAAAACATTTTTCTTGTCAATATAAAATGAGAATATAAATAGCTTTTACCTGTTGAAATCGTTGTTCTGAAAAGTTAAATATCCACAATCTATTTTTATCAATTTATCGACACCTTAAACGCAACTCTTAAACACTCTTCTTACATCGCGACACAAATATTAATCTTTTCCTATAAGATGCCACTTCAAATATCTAATCCATTCCACAAACAAAACATTAAAATCACTTCCATAAGCACTTCTAAAAGCATCTCTCCAACTTTTTTCGTAAGAACATTTCATCAAAAATGTTCTAAATTTATTTATCTCATAGACATTAATCAAATAATCCACAAACAACTTCGAACTCACATAGAGCATTGTCAAAGCTTCCTTATCATAGAATTCCATCTGGACATCATCATTAAATCCCAACTCTTTGATTCCCTTATCCTTATATTTTTGGAGAACCAATTTCATCTCCTTATAATCAATATTCTTATCAGGTTCTTCATACTGAGCAAATCCCTCCTGAATCCACACAGGCAAATCTTTCTTTACCAAAACCGAAACCATCGAATGTGCCAACTCATGATAGATTGTTTTTTTCAGCAAGGAAAAATCCGATTTAAAATCATCATACTTCAACCGAATCTTTCCATCATACAAACCCTCAGTCCACACAGGCATTCCAGTCACATAAAGAAACTGATCAGAAGAATAAATCTTCACACTAATTTGCTGAGAAGGATAAAAATCCAAATCAGAACCAATCTGTTTAAAAGCCTTATTCAATAGATTTATTATCTCAATAACACGCTCTCTATCTTTATCATACTGAAAACAAATAACAAATTTTTTCTCATCATCCATCATCCTCAAAAAATCCTTTTCCACCTTCTCCTCTCTCAAAAGCATACTAAGTTTTTTCTTCAGATTAAAATTAGAAGGATGAATCCTCAAAGACTTTTCAAAATAACTCCGAGCATAATCATAATTATTCTCATCGTAATAAATCTCCCCAAGAAGTTGATAAGTATTAGCATTAGACGAATCAAGCTTTAAAGACCTTTTCAAACGACCAACCGCCGAAACTTTATCTTGATTTAAATAATCCTCATAAGCCAATTTATTCAACAAACCAGCATAATTAACAGCGACAACCTTACTCAATTCAGCATCCTTGAATTCCCTCAACAGATTCATAGCAAGTTGAAAATACTTCAATGACTCCTTATACTCATTTCTATCATTATACCTCACACCAATATTATTCAAAGAAGTAACAAAATTCTTTAAAGTCAACTCATCCCCACTAAAACGACTCAGAACCTTTTGATACTCACCAACACACAAATCATAATCCCCTTTCCTTTCATACTCCTTCGCCCTCATATTATAAGCATTAACCAGATTATCACGAATAACCTTATCATCGCCATTCGCACCATAAGCCTTCTCCAATAAAATCAATGCTTCATCCAACAATCCATCCTCTATATATTCAACAGCCTTATTATTGATAGTCACAGCATCCTCAGCATTCCCATAGCCTAAAGCACCCAAAAATCCAAAGCAGATAACAACAAACCACAATGAAATAAACAAACGCATAACAAACCTTCCATCAAGATAATCACAAACAGAAAAAAATTTTAAAAACACCAATTTTTCCATTGACAAGCACACTCAAGTATATTAATAGAAAGACAATTTCAATTAAATAATAACTAATAATACCCACAAAAAAAAGTGGAGACTCAGGAAAAACACACAAAATATACGCAACTGGTATACAAACTGAAAAAGAAGCAGATATTTTTTATACACAAACTGAAAAATAGCTTGACAATAAAAATTTCTTTCTGACATAATCCAGAATATAAATTTAAAGAACAAAAAAATAGAGAAAGAAAACAAATAATTAGCGACCCAGAAAGGAGGGATAAATATGAAAAAAAGCAGAGGGTTTACGTTGATAGAGCTTCTCATCGTTGTCGCCATTATCGCAATATTAGCTGCTATAGCAGTTCCGAACTTCCTCGAAGCACAAACCAGATCAAAAGTATCGAGAGTCAAAGCTGACCACAGAAGTATTGCAACAGGATTGGAAGCTTATTTTATTGACAATAACCAATATCCCTGTTGCCAGGAAGGTGATACTTCAGGAAACGGCAAAGATGGATATGGTAGAGCCGGTATCTCTGTCAACGAAGACTATTGTCCAAATAACCCAACCTTTGCTGTCAATGATGGTACTTCAACTCACTTTAGAACCTTAACAACACCATCAGCATTTCTAACAAGTCTTTTCTATGATCCATTCGGAAATAGAAAAGATATAGTATTTGGTTACAGATCAATCAATGGAGCCAATGGAACAAATCCAGGGGACACACTCTTCGGTTCTGGTTGGATACTAACCAGTTATGGCCCAGATACTGACCAAAGTGAAGGTGGACAAATAGGTGGTGGTTCTGATGCAAGTACAGGTGACTATAGCGATTATGGAATTGGCTGGACAGGAACATCAGGAGATACAAATTCAGAAACTCTCTATAATCCTGGAATCACTCAACCATCAATCGATATTATAGTAAGATTGTATGATGCAACAAATGGAACTACAAGTGCAGGTGATATTTGTAGAGTAAGACAATAATTTTTGAGACTTTAAATATTTAAAGTTTTCACCAAAAGGCAGGTTAAGAACCTGTCTTTTTTTTATTCCTCCAAATACCAAAATAAAAAATGCGGCTATTATCAAAAATAACCGCATCTATTAAATCCCGGCAACGACTTACTCTCCCACCCCTCAAAGAGGCAGTACCATCAGCGCTGAAGGGCTTAACTTCCGTGTTCGGAATGGGAACGGGTGTTTCCCCTTCGCAATAATCACCGGGAATACTTTATCCATCAATATATATAATATTAACAAACCACAAAAACAAAAATGGTGGAGACGACCGGACTTGAACCGGCTACCTCCGCCTTGCAAGGGCGGCGCTCTCCCAGCTGAGCTACGTCCCCCTATTACACATACCAAAAATAATTCCTTAACCATTCACAAAAAAACAGATAAGTAAAAAGGGCTTTGCGGAAAATATATAGGGTTAAGTCACACGACATATTAGTACTGGTAAGCTCAACCCCTCACAGGGCTTACACACCCAGCCTATCAACCTCGTAGTCTTCAAGGTATCTTTAGTCTGATTACTCAGAGGGATATCTTATCTTGAGGTGGGCTTCCCGCTTAGATGCTTTCAGCGGTTATCCCTTCCGAACATAGCTACCCA
>CAZYWQ010000172.1:0-2235 GCA_964651675.1 uncultured Candidatus Sumerlaeota bacterium
GTATGAATGATACCAATTGGATCGAAACAAATTTTTCCCTTAGATACTTTCATTATTCACCTGCTAAAAAATTTTTGTAAGCATTAAATGAATAGAATAATGGAATATCAACGAAAATCTTTTTTGAATTGTAAATAAACAACGAAAAAAATATTGCCATAACACCTTATTCAATTATAAGGTTTTGAAAAATATTATTTACTTGAGCAATTAAGTTCTGAAACAATTTCGCTAAAAATAATTCATAACACTATCAGCAACTTATAAAATCAAACATAATTCGTTAACAACAAGTAATACTAATAGAGGGCAAAATCGATGTGCAAAAAAGATGAAGATTCAATCAATCACTCGAAAAATTTGGATGATTTGCAGATTGACCTAAAAGTGATGCAAAAAAACATTTCATCCAATGCTGACAAGATGCCCTTGAACACTAAATTCCGTCGGCTTAGTGGATTCTTCAGAAAACTGATACGCTCAGCACTAATAATCCAGGAATCATTCAATGCCGCTACCTATCGGGTTATCAAGCAACTGACTCAGAAAGTGGAAGATTTATCAAATCAAAATCAGCGATTAGAAGAAGAAATAAAACAACTTAAAGCCACAAAAGATAAAAGTGATGATAAATGAACACACATCAATTCCATCCGGATTTTGCAATCGGCGATGCTATAAGCAACGAAATGCTAAACATAAAAAATGCCCTCATTGAATTAGGTCACACCTCAGAAATTTTCGCCTGTCATTACAAAAATTTACCAAAGCTCAATGTTCAAGACTATAAGAAATATCATCTTTTCTCGAAATCTGATAATATCCTGATTATCCACTATTCAATAGCCTCGGAGGGATTCGATGATATCCTAAAATATCCCGATAAAAAAGTATTGTTATATCATAATTCGACTCCAGAACATTTTTTTGATGGGTACTCACCTCGACATCAAATTTTATTATCGAAAGCCGATAAAGATTTAATAAAATCGATTGATAGGTTTGCATTGATTTTAGCCGATTCCGAATTTAACTCTGAAAAACTGAATAGACTTGGCTTTAAACAACCTACCATTTTGCCTTATGTATTCAATTTCGAAAAGTACGAAATTCTTCCCAACGAAAAGATTCTAAAAAAATACAAAGATGGTTACCAAAACATATTATTTGTCGGCAGAATCGTTCCCAATAAAAAACAGGATGACCTAATAAGGATTTTCTATCATTACAAAAACCATATCAATCATCAGAGTCGGTTAATTCTTGTTGGAAGCTATCTTGATATGGAAGTCTACTACGACAAACTTCAGATTATGATAGATGAACTCAAACTCAAAGATGTCGTATTCACCGGAACTGTTGATGACAAAGATTTAATAGCCTACTATAAAGCATCGGATATTTTCATAACGATGAGTGAACACGAAGGTTTTTGTGTACCGCTTGTAGAAGCAATGTACTTCAAAACTCCTATAATTGCTTACAACTCCTCCGCAATAGGAGAAACACTCGGTGAAGGAGGATTACTTGTATCAGAAAAAAACTTCTTGCAGATTGCCGAATTAATTAGTTTGGTTTTGAACGATAACGGATTGAAAAATAAAATGATTCAGAATCAATCAGAGCGATTAGATTATTTCAATCCATCCAGAACAAAAGAAAAACTAAAAAATCATTTATCAAGTATATAAACACTATGTTAATTGGATATGATATCACAACAATAAAAAGATTCCGATCAGGGATTGGATACTATACGGAACAGTTACTCAAAGCGCTCCTAAGATGTGCGAAAGAAGATGAAATCATTCTCTATTCCAACACGAGAGAAAGTTTTAGCGAATTAAATGTGAATGAATTAAAGCAAATCAAAAAGTATGAAAATAACTTCTGTCCGATTAGGGCTTTCTGGATGCAGCTTATGCTCCCGAGAATATTGAAGAAGACAAAACCGGATTTTTGTCATTTTACAAACTATCTTGCTCCTCTGATTACATCCATTCCCATCATAGTTACTATTCACGATATGACATTGACAATGTTCCCAAAATACCACTATCTCAAAAAGCGCCTATTATCCCGTCCATTTATCCCTATTGTTGCAAAAAAGGCAAAAATAATTATCACAGTGTCTGAAAACTCAAAAAAAGACATAATAAAACATTTTAAAATTAATGAGGACAAAATAAGGGTGATTCCGAGTGGAGTCTCGGAGAGATTTCGTCCTATCACAAA
>CAZYWQ010000172.1:2245-6321 GCA_964651675.1 uncultured Candidatus Sumerlaeota bacterium
GAAGAATTAGAGCCGGTTCGGAAAAAATATAATATCGACAGCAAGATCATCTTATATGTAGGAAATCTCGAACCAAGAAAAAATCTTGTTCGTCTCATTGAGGCGTTTCATACTCTTGTCAAAAAATATAATGTTAACAGAAAGTTGATGCTTGTAGGTCCGAAAGGATGGGGATACAAAAATATTTTTAAGCGAATCAAAGAATTAAATATCCAGAATGAGATATTATACATCGGTTATGTTCCAACAGAAGATATTCATTTGCTTTATAATTGTGCTGATATTTTTGCCTATCCATCACTATATGAAGGATTCGGATTTCCGATATTAGAGGCATTCGCCTGTGGAATACCTGTGCTGACATCGAATTCACCTTCTTTAGATGGAACGGCTTCTGATGCGGCACTTCGGGTTAATCCCACCGATAAAAAGGCTATGGCAGATGGATTATTAAAGATTACTCAAGATATAACATTTCGAAATACATTGATTGAAAAAGGTAAACAAAGAGCAAAATTATTTAGTTGGGATGAAGCTGCAAAAAAAACACTCGAAGTCTATAAAGAAATCTGTTAAAAAATTTAAAGTGAAAGATGAAATTTTCTCTTGCTTAACACAAATTAGAAGTTAAATTAACATCTAATATTTCCCCCTATATAAATTAGGAAGAACATCAGATATGAAAGTAGCCATAGTACATGACTGGTTAAACGGTATGCGTGGTGGGGAAAAAGTCCTCGAAGTTCTATGCGAATTATTCCCCAACGCCACATTATTTACCCTACTTTTTCAGAAAGGAAAACTCTCAGATAAAATTGAACGGATGGACATACGAACTTCATTTGTTCAAAAATTACCCTTCGTCTTTAAAAATTACAGATATTATTTTCCACTCTTCCCAAAGGCTATTGAGCGTTTTGACTTTAGTGGATATGACCTTATTATATCAAGCAGTCACTGTATTGCAAAGAGTGTTATAAAACCTGACAATGCACTTCATCTGTGTTATTGTCATACACCGATGAGATATGCTTATGATAAATATCACGATTATTTCCCAAAAGGAAAAGTAAATCCGATCAAGAATTTAATCATCTCAAAGATTATCAAAAAGATAAGGAAATGGGACCAGAAAACTGCGAATCGTGTAGGTTATTATGCGGCAAATTCAGAAAATATCGCAAACAAAATCAAAAAATATTATGGCATCGAAGCAGATGTAATCCATCCGCCTATTGACACAGAATTTTTTACTCCCACAGATGAAATGGAAGACTTTTTTCTGGCTGTTTCACCTATGGTTCATTACAAACGCGCAGAAATCGCCATAGAAGCCTTCAAAAAGGACAAAAAGAATTTAACAATTGTTGGTATTGGACCATTATTAAAAAAACTCAAAACATTAGCAAATGGATACACCAATATAACATTTGAAGGCTGGGTAACTCAAGAAAGACTCAGAGAACTATACAGAAAATGCAAAGCCCTAATCTTTCCGGCAGATGAAGACTTTGGAATAACACCTCTCGAAGCGCAAGCCTGTGGCAGACCAGTGATTGCCTTTAAAAAAGGAGGTGCTCTCGAAACAGTAATAGATGGAAAAACAGGGATATTTTTCCTTGAGCAAACCGCCGATTCTTTAATTCAGGCAATAACCATATTTGAAAACTTATCATTCAACAAAGATGCCATCCGCAACAATGCCCTTCGATTCGACACAAAGATCTTCAAAGAAAAAATTTCCAACTGGATTAATAACAAGACAGAAACATATTTCGGAAAAGAAAAAACAATCCTACCCCTTGAAACAAAAAAAGAAAAAATAATCATTTCTCAGCATTAAAACTGTAGGGACAGAACTTCGTTCTGTCCGATTACATAATTATTTTCTATCGACCAACAAGACAATTATCTTTTTAAATATCAGTCAACGCCTTTATTCCAGGCAAATCCTTTCCTTCCAGAAATTCCAACGAAGCACCTCCACCAGTCGAAATGTGCGTGACTTTATCAGCAACGCCAGCCTTCTTCATCGCAGATGCGGAATCTCCTCCGCCAATAACCGTTATCGCATCCATACCAGCAATCAATTTCGCAATCGCATTCGTTCCTTTTGCAAATTTGTCAATTTCAAACACTCCGACAGGACCGTTCCAGACTATCGTCTTTGCATCCTTCAACTTATCCGAAAAAAGTTGAACCGTTTCAGGTCCTATATCCACACCCATCATATCCGATGGAATATCTTTCACATCAACAACCTTCGATTCAGCATCCTCTTTGATATCAGTCGCAACAACACAATCAACAGGAAGTACAAAATCAACCCCTTTCTGCTTTGCCTTATCAAGAAGTTTCTTAGCATCCTCGACTGTTTTCTCTTCTAACAACGACTTACCGATTTCAAAACCTTGTGCCTTATAAAAAGTGTATGTCATTCCGCCACCAATTATCAATCGGTCAACCTTATCAAACAAATTTTCTATAACACCAATTTTAGAAGATACTTTAGCACCACCAAGAATTGCCACAAATGGTCTTTTAGGATTAGCCAGAGCATCGCCTAAATATTTCAATTCTTTTTCAATCAAAAAACCAGCCGCGCATTTTCCTTTGAAATACTCCGTAACGCCTACTGTCGATGAATGAGCACGATGAGCTGAGCCAAACGCATCATTTACATAAACATCGCCCAAAGCAGCCAATTTTTTCGAAAATTCCGGATCATTTTTCTCCTCTTCAGGATGAAATCTCAAATTCTCAAGAAGAATTATATCACCCGATTTCATCTCACTGACCATTTTTTCAACATCTTCACCAATGCAATCAGGTGCCATTTTGACTTCTTTTCCAATAAGTTTGGATAAGCACTTAGCAGCAGGCAATAACCTCATAGAATCTATAACCTTACCTTTAGGTCTACCAAGATGCGACATAAGTATAGCCTTACCACCGCGTTCAATAATATTCTTTATCGTCGGGAGAGTTGCCACGACACGCGTGTCATCGGTTACATTTTGATTCTCATCCAAAGGAACATTAAAATCGACCCTCATCAGAACTTCTTTGTCCTTAACATCAAGTTTATCAATAGTTAACTTAGCCATAGTTTTTCACCCTCCAACAAGTTTTAAATAGTAAAAGCGTGCAAATAGTCGCATAGGTGTTTTAAGTAGTCAATAAAAAGTTCATTAACCAATCATTTCCTCAATACAAAATGCTATTATAGTCAATACTTAACGGTAAAAAACCCTTGACACCTACAGTATCATTAATATATGAAAATAATATCGAAAAAAGAATTGATATATGGAATTTTGGAGTTAACTGAAGGCATTTTTCAGAACAGGAGGATAAGAATTCAAAAAGGTATTTTTTTAAAAGCGCTTTTTTATTTTCAGTTATATTCTATGTCATTAACTATAAGGATTAACCTGAACATCTAAAATTTTTAATCATTTCTACAACTCTATGACTATCACATCCAATATCAATTCTTGAATACCGCCAAAAATAAAAAGGAGGAAAAAATATGAAAAAACTATTTTTTCTTGCATTAAGTTTCTTATTAGTTATGGGTGTTTCCGCCCAAACGCTGTTGGATGACTTTGAGGATGGTAACACTGATGGATGGGTTGATAACACTGGGGGTAGTTCCACTATTACCTGCATCACTTCAGATGGTGCTAATAGTACCTCTAATTGTTTGCAAGTAGTTGATGGTGGTTATTCAAAAGCTATTGATAATACATACACTGCTGCTGTCCCCTCAAATGGTAATTACAAAGTTACATTCTACTTCAAAAATGGTGATCAGGGTGGCAACGATCCCTGGCCCGGACTTCAAGTAAAATTAAATGATGCATATGCCGCCGATCTTGGATCAACTCAAGTTACATCTTGGACTTACGGTGAAACACAAGTAGCGTTAGGATTGACAGCTGGCAGTGATTTAAAAGTTACTGTTGCTGGAAGTTATGGTGGTGGCGGGAGTTTTGAGTGCCGTTTTGATGAATTTTATATTGAAGAAGTTACTAATCCACCCATTACGGCTATTATAAGACCATTGGATGGCT
>CAZYWQ010000173.1:0-6320 GCA_964651675.1 uncultured Candidatus Sumerlaeota bacterium
ATACTGGAGAAAAATATAAATCCGATAGGTTTATTTCGAGAAATGATAGGACAGGTCAAACTCGAACGCATCCCTTCCTCAACAATCTTTTTGGTCGATTCTGATTTTGGATGTTCCTGAAGATAAGTTTGTAAATTATTAATAATACGAGGTTGACCCGTTTCAACAATAGTCTGTAAACTACTACCTTCCAACGGAGCTGAATAACCAGCACCAATCTTTACATCAGAAGCATTAGAACGACTCCAGCGTGCCACAACATTATCTCCACTGGCATCAATAAGTGAAAATCCTATCCTATCAAAAGGAATTATAGTATGAAAAGAACTGAAAACATAATCCAAAACCTCATCCAATGTCAATCCTGCATTAATCCGATCGGTAATTTCAGCCAGAGTATTTACTTCCTGAAGCTCCCTGAACTTATCGGCTAAATCAATCAGTTCTTCCCTCAATTTTTTTAAATCAGCATTTTCTTCATTAGGCAAATCAAGAGGCAATTCGCCATTCTTCAGAGCCTTTATAGCTTCGACATATTTTATTAATTGAGATTCATCCATTTTTTCACCCAAATATAATTAGATACAATCAAATATATTTTTCTTAGAACTAAATTAATATTAAATCAAGAGATGAAAATTACCGTATCCCCAATTTTGATGCAATGATTTCTTATAAAAATTTTAGGATGAGAAATAATAGGTATGATGAATATTCAAAACTAATCTTTGAATATTATTTTATCCTTCTCCGCATCATAAATACACGAATGCTTATGCTTTTTGCAATAGACCGCAAAAGAAGACTTAAGAGAACCTTTAAACTTATATTTTACCTTTTTATCAACTGGACAGACAGTATCAACCACAATAACAATATCATCGATTGATTTAGTTTTACTATCAACAATACTATTAACAATATCGCAAAGTTGGTTTTTACATTCTCGCCTACCCTTCAATGCTTCTCTCTCATCATTATTCAACACACTCTGCTTTTCAGAATGTCTAATCTGACTCAACACCATCTGATTAATTTTAACAAAATATTTATTTTTCACACTCGGACTAACAAAAAAATACACATACACTAAGATTAACAATAATATTAATAAAATTAACCTAACCAAATTTTTACGATTTAATGTCTTTGGTCTTTTAGGTCGACGCAATGCTATTGTACCAAAGGAAAAGACATCATCATCCTTAGACATCATAGAAGTAAGTCTTTCTTTACACAGAGAACAGACAAATGCGGCACTTTTATTATCATAACCACAATTTGGACATTTCATAAAAAAATCCCTGTATTCTTTATCTTTCCAACATAAGGAAAGTACTTAACATACTATTATTTGCAGAAAATTTATCAAATCATAGGAAATAGTCGATATTTTATCCACATATTTATTATCGCTTATTTTCAAAATATCATTAGAGTTATAAGGCATCCAGAAGGATTATTTTTAAAAATTTATGTTGCATACCCTAAATCTAATATCGTATATATTAATAGAGAGATTTAAATTATATACTCTAATTCCTTTTCGCAAAGGAGGAAACCAATGTCTAAATACTCTATAACAATGTTTTTGATATGTTTTTTGCTTCTATCATTTAGCATTTCAGCACAAGATATATTTGATGTAATACAATATACAAAAATTCCAGAGAGTGAGTTATCAAAAATAACAGAAAACACCTTAAATCTGTTCAAAAGCTCTCTTGATAAATTGGACAAGGTATACATTGACGGTGCCATTGAAGATTTAAAGACAGCAACTGAGATTCAACCAGACTTTCTTACAGCTCAAGGAATATTAGCTATTCTCGCAGTATCTAAAGGTGATAGTCAATGGGGAGAAGAATCAAAACAATATTACAACATTGCTGTCAAAGCATACGAAACAATTCTCAAATATGATCCCGAAAATTCATATATCAAAACTTATCTAAAAAGTGTTCAAAACAAAATAGACCGCATCGATCAAAGAGATGAAAAAAGAATAGAAGTAGGACTTAACTTCCTGAAGAAATATGCTCCTCCAGAAAAAACAGATGAAGAGAAAGCTGAAGAAGAAAAGGACAAAAAGTATACAATCTATACAAGAAAAGATGTTGAACTTCCCTTTCTTGAAAAAGAAACTCAAGGAAGAAGAGGTTCTCCTACCTACGCTGGTCGAGGAGGTATGGGGTATTATGAAGGTGATGCGGCTATGATGGGATATTAATTATTTAGGATTTATTTTGCTATAAAAAGAAATTCTATTTTTTTATAATATATCCAACTCCGCCATAATCGAACCAGGTTTTTGCTAATTCCTCTGCTTTATAAACAAGCATTCCTTTCGCCTCTGTTTTCCCTACAGGATCATTAACATATACATCTCCATTTTTATCGAATCCTGTAATGACAATGATATGTCCCCTTGACCTTGGAATAGGCGCATTTGACAATACACCCTTCTTAAATTTGATGCTTGCTATAACAGGTTGATTAATACTAATCTGATATTTCACATCATCCCAATTTCTAAATCTCTGTAACCAACCTTTCAAACCATATTGTACCGCTGTATTGATCGCCTTGGGCCAAATCCCATATATTTTATATTCATCATCATAAGCCTTCTTCACAACTTTTCTTGTTTTTTCTTTTATACCATAATACTCCAGGAGCATAGACACACAGGTCGGTGAACAAACATACCATCTATACTTTTTATCCTCTTGTAATTGAGATCGAAATGGAACGGGTAGCTTTTTATTCCAATCTTTCTTTTTAATTTTCACTTTTTTCCGGAATTTGGTATATAACTTTTTATCAGAGGTTGAATTACTATAAGAGATAGCAAACAAACTCATAGAAGGTATAGCATCGGATTTGTTAGAAAAAAATGTTATTTTATACTGAATATAGTTTGCGAATTTGTTTTCTGCTAAAACAAGATAATCAACAATAACCTTCCCCCAACTGTTTTCTAATATCTTTTTTGAATTATCATTTACCTTCCCAGACTTACCAAGATAAAACCAGGGAGACCATTTTTTATTGTCACTACTAATCCTTAATCTTATACTAAATCCGCATCCTTCTGAATACTTTATATTATAAGAAGGAACTATTTCGTTCACAGGGAATTTTGTCTTTATGACTCTTGAAACATACTCCCCTCTTCTACTTTTATTTAGTTCAATTAGATAACCTTTATTTTTCACAAGTTGTGTTTTGATGAAATTTCCTTTGATCCATTTGGATAAAGAGTCATCAATCAATAAGTAATCGACTGCATAATCACATTTTTTCAACATAAATCAGTTTTCTCCAACTATTATTTTTAGAATGTACTATAAAAAAAAATAGTAGGAAACAATAATTACTGAAATAAAAGTAATCAAGGAAAAAACATCAAAAATATTTTTTAAATGGATTTTTTTTAAAGTTAGATTTGGGTTATTTGGTCTTTTTCACTATTGATGGGTAAAGATATAACAAACGAGGTAATATTTCTTTCACTTGTTACATCGACAGAACCTTGATGGGAAGAGATAATATTATAAACGATGGATAAGCCTAATCCAACACCATCGGTTTTAGTTGTAAAAAATGGTTCAAAAATCTGTTGTCTCTGTTCCTCCAAGATAAACGAACCAGTATTACTTATTTCACTAATCACTCGATTATTACCAACATCCAATTGTGTTTTAACATAAATTGAACCATTCTCTTCTGTAGCCTGAAAGGCATTCTGAATAACATTAACAAAAGCTTGAGACAATTTACCTTTATCTGCATAAACTAATGGTACATCTTGATAATCTTCAAATATATCAACCCATTTTCCATTAAAATCCCGTTTTACCAACTCCAAAGATTCACTTAAAACCTTGTTAATATCACATTCGGAATATCCTGAGACCGAACTCTGGGAATAAGACAATAACTCCTCCATTACTTTATTCAGCCTATTACATTCCTTTGTTATAATTTGAACATATTGTGATTTAGCTCTATCATTTTTCAAATCTTCCGTTAATAACTGAGCCATTCCTTTGATTGCACTTAGAGGATTACGAATTTCATGAGCAAGATTCGATGCCATACTTCCAATAGCTGCGAGCGTATCCATTATGTTCATATTCTTCTGAATCTTTTGCAAATGCGTCAAATCCCGAAATGTTAATATCAATCCCTTAAATTCATTCTGACTATCATAAATCCTCGATGTCGTAAGTCCCAGATTGATTTTCTTATTCTTTTGTGTTTCAATCTCCACTTCCAGTGATGAATATACATCACCTTTAACCAATCCTTCATTTAATACATTCTTTATTCTATCATTAATCTGTGAGGATGAAAATGCAGAATTGATATTCTGACCTATAACATTGTCAGCCAATTCCAACTCCAAGATTTTTGCACCTGCCGTGTTTATCGAATTTATTGCTCCACTCTCATCCGTAATAATCAGACCACTCGACATACTGCCAAAAATCGTATTATCTCTCTCCTTTATCATATTGTTTAGTGAAGTAATCATAAGATTAAAATTCTGACCTAATAGTCCTAATTCATTATCCTGAAGAGTCTCGATTTTTTGGCTTAAATCCCCCGCTGCAACACTTTCTAAGCTTTTTGATACCTTCTTAATCGGTAATATAATCCTATAAGCAAGTAAACATCCCGTGATGAATGCAAATAATCCCACAAATGATAAGGCTATATTCATATAATCCTGAGCTAACAGAACTTCGGCAATTGATATTGGCTCTTTTTTTGTTAACAATGTTAAGCGTATGATTTGATTAATAATAACTGAAAATGCTAATAGATACAAAATCGATATTAGTGGGATTAGAATTAATAATCTTATACTTAAATGAAGTGTTTTTTTAGCTTTCTTTGATTCTTCCATAATCTATCAATCTTCCAACACTTAATCTATCATTAAGTTATAACATAAACTCTAATTATTTTCTTCCTATTATATATAAAAAGTCAAGCTTCAACACAAAAATTACTAATATTTCTCCCTTTATAATTTATCGTCTACTTAGTCTATTATTTAATAAATTATTTGAAATAATCCTTTTAGAAAGTAATTATGCCATCTAAATTATAAAATATGACAACTAAAATGGATAAACAGACATTACCTCGTCATTTAAAAAAACAACTCAAACTCGGATTCTCGAATATTGAGCTTAAACACATATTACAATCGAATAAGCTTCACACTATCTGTGAAGAAGCAAAATGCCCAAATATCTATGAATGTTTCAATCAAGGAACAGCAACTTTTTTGATATTAGGTGATATTTGTACAAGAAACTGCGCCTTTTGTAGCATTAAAAAAGGCACTCCTGAACAAATCGATCCCAGCGAACCAGATCGACTTATCTCCGCTATTATAGCTTCAAATATAAAGCATATTGTGATAACCTCTGTTACAAGAGATGATTTAGAAGATGGAGGAACAAGTGTATTTGTGGAATGTGTGAAAAAAATTAAAGAAAATTTCAATGATAAAACAATTGAGATTTTAATACCTGACTTTAAAGGAAATAATTATTCAATTAAGTTATTAGTTGATGCCAATCCAGATATAATCAACCACAACCTCGAAACCGTGCAAAGACTATACCCACAGATCAGACCTGAAGCGGATTACAACAGGTCTATTCATTTACTTAAAAACATAAAGAAGTTTGATCAATCAATGATAACTAAATCAGGAATAATGATTGGATTGGGAGAAACTGAAGATGAAGTAATCGAGCTTTTCAAAGACCTAAGAGAAGTGGATTGCGACATTATAACAATTGGACAATATCTCGCACCTTCAAAAAATCATTTTCCTGTTAAACAATACATTTCAAAAGAACAGTTCAAAGAATATGAAAAAATCGCCTATGAATTAGGGTTCAAATATGCAGCATCTGACGTATTTGTCAGGTCCTCATATATGGCAGGAGAAATCTACGAACTAATAGGAAGTAATACTAGCAAATAAGACTACCCTTTAATTGCACCAACCATCATTCCCTCAATAAAATATCTCTGAAGGATAAGGAAAAACACGATCACGGGGATAATGGAGATAATCGAAGCAGCAGCTAAATAGTGCCAATCACCCGAAAAAACTCCCATCAGACTCGACACAACCAAAGGTAATGTGAATTTAGGTTCAGATTGGAGAATAATCAGGGGCCAAAGAAAATTGCTCCAACTCCCAACAAAAGTAAATATGGCAAGTGTGGCTAACGCAGGTTTTGTCAAAGGAAACATTATCAAAGCCCAAATCGCCAAATCCCCAGCAC
>CAZYWQ010000174.1:0-6295 GCA_964651675.1 uncultured Candidatus Sumerlaeota bacterium
CTAATAAACTAACAGCATCAGATATGGAATCAAATGTAGTTCGCCATTGCTTTGCTGATTCTCGAATCTTTCTTTCTAAATCTTCCTTTTCCTGATCCTTTTTTTTCTTTTCAAGTGCATTCTCAATGGCGGGACCAATGCGGATTAAATGATCCTTGAGAACATAATCTGTAGCGCCTGTTTTGATACAATCAACAGCTGTTTCTTCATTCATTGATCCCGTAACAATAATAACAGGAATGAGAGGAGTTAGTTCTTGTACTAATTTTATTGCTTCTAACCCTGTAAATTTTGGCATTTGATAATCGGTAAGAATAATATCTGGTGAGAAATCTTTTAATTCTTTGATAAAGGCTTCTTTTGAATTTACATACTTCGAAATAAAATCTATTTTTGCTTTTGATATTGCTCGTATAATTAACTCTGCGTCGGTAGAAATATCTTCTAAAAGCAATATGCGTATTTTTTCTCTCATTATTTTTCTCCCAAAACCAACCTACAAGACTATGATGAAAGTTATATAAGATACAATTATAAGTATGTGTTTATTCCTTTCGTATTCCTATTTGTTTTACATTTTCTCTTGGCAATGAAAAATAGATAGTTGCACCTTTGTTTACTTTCCCTTCCGCCCATACTTGTCCGTTGTGTTTATTTATGATTCGCTCGACAATTGCTAAGCCAATTCCTGTTCCTTCATATTCTTCGATCGGATGCAACCGTTTAAATGGTATGAATAATTTGTCTGCTTCTTGCATATCAAATCCAATACCATTATCTTTTATATAATAAATATTTTGATTTTCTTCTGTATTAAATCCCACTTCAATTGTTGGTGGTTCTTTTGTTCTGGTAAATTTAATGGCGTTAGATAAAAGATTCGTAAAAACTTGACGCATCAGCGCGATGTCACCCTTTGCTAAGGGAAGTGTCTTTATACTTAATATTGTAGTTGGTTTAATGTCAAGATTAAGTTCTTTCCAGACCGAGTTTACAAGCTCATTTATATCTAAATCTGATAACTGAATTTGTTTACTTCCTAATCGGGAGAAGTCAAGGAGGTCTCTAATTAATTGATTCATTCGCCTTGTGTTTGAAGATATGATATTTAAAAAGCGTTTTCCTTCTGCATCGAGAGTAGTGGAGTAGTCTTCTAATAATATGTTTGCAAATCCCTCAATTGTATGCAAAGGATTCTTCAGGTCGTGCGAAACAGAATATACAAAAGCTTCAAGCTCTTTGTTTGTTTCTTTTAATTTTTTTGTGCGTTCTTCTACTAACTCTTCAAGCTGTTCATGATATTTTTGCAACTCTTCCTCTGCCTGTTTACGCTTGGCTTCGTTTCGTATTGATATAATGCCATAAGCAAGATCATCTGCAAGTTCTGTCAAGAGTTTCACTTCATCTTTGTCGAATGCATTTGGTTCTACTGCGTAAATATTTAATGCACCAAAAGCCTGACCATTCGTAATCAAAGGAATGGCTATCGATGAAGCGTAACCCCGTTTCATTGCCTCTTCACGCCAGGGAGCAAAATTGGGATCATTAATAATGTTTCTTGATATACTCGGGTTACCAGTTCGAATGGCAGTACCGGTGGGACCCTGTCCTCGTTGGTTATCAGCCCAGCTAATTTCTATTGATTCCAGATAATTATCCTCATATCCTTCATAAGCAACGGGATGTACGCTCTTCTTTTCATCCTGTTCAACAAAGCCAATCCATACCATTTTATATCCACCAACATTTATAATGGTCTTACATATATTATGAAAGAATGTGGATTCTTTTTTAGCACGAATTAAGATTTCGTTGCATTCAGTCAAAACTTTTAATGCTCTATTTGTTCTTCGCAAGATTAACTCAGTCGATTTACGATCAATAGCATATCGGATAGATCGTTCGAGTAAACAACTATCAATTTGTCCCTTGATTAAATAATCTTGAACACCTTCTCGTAAAGCTTTATCGGCTAACTCTCTATCATCTAATCCTGTTAACACAATAATTGGAATGTTTTTTGACTGTCCATATACTTCAAAAAATGTATTGAATCCTTGACTGTCAGGTAATCCTAAATCAAGAAGAACAACATTCACATTCTTTTTAGCAAGACGTGCTAATCCCTTTGAAAGTCGATCAAAACATTCGAGTTTAAAGGGCATTGTCTGCTTTATCTCTTCTAACATTTCTTTGATAAGCCTTGCATCACCAGGATTATCTTCTATAAGGACTATCTTTATCATAATAATTTAAACCTTTATATGATAAATTAGTTTATAATATTCTTTTAAAAACCATCTGACGGTAATGTCACAATGGTAAACCAGAACTCTTCGATGGATTTTACTACTTTGGCGAATTGATCCATATCGATAGGCTTTGTTATATAACAGTTGGCATGATGATTATAGGTTTTCATAATATCTTCTTCAGCTTTTGAAATTGTTAAAATGGCTATGGGTATGCGTTTTAAATCGGAATCTTCCTTGATTTCTGTCAAAACCTCCCGACCATCCTTCTTTGGAAGATTCAGATCGAGTAAAATAAGGTCGGGATGAGGAGCATCAGCATATTTCCCTTCCTTATGTAAGAAAGCCAATGCTTCGACTCCATCCATAACAACACTAAGGTTATTACGAATTTTACTCTCTTTAAGGGCTTCTTTAGTTAAACGAACATCTCCAGGATTGTCTTCCACTAATAGGATTTCAACTGGTTTTCCCATAGGGTTATCGTTCATTATACTGTTCCTCCTTTTATTGGTAATGTGAAATAAAATGTCGAACCCTTCCCAAGTTCAGAATCTATCCATATTTTACCACCGTGTCGTTCCACAATCCTTTTGCATATAGATAGTCCAATACCTGTTCCGGGATAATCTTCTTTACCATGCAAGCGTTGAAATATAATGAAGATGCGCTCATAATACTCTGGAGCTATTCCTATACCATTGTCGTGCACTGAGAATACCCATTCATTTTTATTTTGTTCGGCAGAAATATGTACTATAGATGGATCACCTCGTCGGAATTTAATGGCATTACCAATTAGGTTCTGAAGTAATTGCACTAATTGTGAGAGATCTGCCATTACCGTTGGTAGAGAAGTATGAGTTATTAAAACACCACTTTCCTCTATCGCTTTTTGAAGATTAGAATGAACCTGACCAAGGATAGACTCGCAATCAACTGATTCGAAGGGTTTGCCTCGAGTGCTAAGCCTTGAATAACTCAGCAGGTCATTAATAAGCCTCTGCATTCGATTAGCTCCTTCGACCACATAGTTGATAAACTCGCTCGCATCGCCGTCAAGTTTTTCTTTGTAACGACGCTCCAGTAGCTGCACAAAACTTGATATCATACGAAGCGGTTCTTGTAAGTCGTGAGAAGCAACATAGGCGAATTGCTCGAGTTCCTTGTTTGAACTTTCCAGATTTTCCAAAGCCTTTTTTAAATTAGCTTCTGCTTGTTTGCGTTCTGTGATGTCGCGTATTATATGTTGAATATATTGTTGCTTACCAATCTCAATTGAGCGAGCACTAACTTCTACAGGGAATTCACTTCTATCTTTTTTTAAATGAAAGGTCTCATATACTAATCCATTATGCTCTTTAACATGTTCTTTATCTTCTTCTATTAAGCTTCTAACTTCAGGCGCTCTAATATCTTCGATATTTAGTTTAAGTAATTCATCCATTGTGTAACCGTAAGATATAGAAGCTTTCTCGTTGGCTTCGCGAATTTTCCCCTCGTTATCTATCAGTAGAATAATATCATTAGCATATTTTGTTAGATACTCAAATCGTTCCATCATAGCCAATCGCTCAAGTTCTAGTTCATACATTTTACGGTAGAATCCTGTCTGTTGATTCTGCCAAAACAGAATGGTAATAACACCTGCTATTATTATTAAAATTATGGTAAAAATAGTTATATAAGTTGCTTGTGTTCTAATAGGTGAGTAGATTTCACTTAGGTCGATTTTTGTGATAGCAATCCAGGGTGAATCGGGTATCTTGCGTATATCTGCAAGTACTTTAATTTTACGATAATCATAACCTTCAACTATTCCCTCTATTCCACGAATAGCCTTAGATGCTACAATTTCCTCAGTTACAGGAAATTTAAGATTTAGAGCAGTATTTTTCTGATGACGAAGTTCATTCAATATTATAACATCGTTCCCTTCTCGACAAACTAAATAAGTTTCAGCTGTCTGACTTGGTATAGGAAAAGATTGAATAAGTGGATAGAGAATCTGATAAGGGTCGATTTCAGCAACAATCAAACAATAAACCATATTATCTTCTACTATTGGAATAATTAAATCAAGATGGATATTCCCCTCATCGCTTTTATGCAAATTGGTACAAATAAGTTCCTTTTTTTCAAAAGCTGTATTAACATTGGGTTGAATATGAAGGGGAGCCTCTTTTTGTTTAGGATCTAAGGTTAATAATAGATGATTCTTATCATCAATAAAATACATATTGGAAAAATTGAAAATTTTTGAGCGGGATTTCATCCAATTAAGAATTTTATCCTTTTTAGATTTGGACGAAGGATCGATAGAGAATGCCTTAATGTTTTCTTTAATTAAAGGATTTTCGTAGATTTGTTGAGCATAACCTATATGGATTTTTAACCAGTAATTTATTTGCCCTACTTTTAAGTCACCAATAGCAGAAAGCATTTCATATCTTTCATTTTTTAAACGAGCTTTCTGATTTTGGTAATAGAAGTGACCTGAGATTATAAGAATGATTGATATGATACAAAATAAAATTAATAGAAATATCGTACTCTTTGATATTTTAAGTTTAAATTTCATAACAAACCCCACATATTATTATTCGACACAATAATTTAAATAATAATATATATATTAATTATTTTTTAGTGATAGTGTATAAAGGATGTTCTAATTTTTAATGGAAAAAGGGGAGATATGAAATTTTTTATTTCTTTTGGGATTAAAAGAAGATTAGCGTTTTTCTGGATAGTTAGTTTTGAAAGCGTGGATGATTGAAAATCTTTAAGATAACTCTTATTAATGATATAATTCCCAGGTTTGATAACGAATATCTGAGGGAAATAAGTATATTTTTATAGCGGTTATATCATTAGCAGAGATTGTAATGTCGAAATTAATTTTTTTGTCAATCATATCTATATTTAATGATATTTGTTCTCCTGTAAGAGCATTCTCACACCTTACTCGATTTAATTCCTGATCAGAAAAACCTAATCCTTGAGCATCAATGTTAACATTTGCGATTTCCGAGGAGAGAGCATTGTTCTTTAAAGTAAACATTAAAGAATTATTATTCCAATCACCAAAACGCTCTATTAAAACATCATTGTTGTTTGTTCTGGCAAATGTTATTGGTTCCCAGCCATAGTTCGATAATTGTCTGATGACTGGAATGTAAGTTTGAAAAAGAGCACGATCTCGTTCGTAAAGTTCTGGATGTAGAAAATATCGTTCTATCGTTTCTCCCCATCCAATACCTCCACCACAGGATGCTATCCCAGGAAAGAATCCCCAGAAAAGTTGACCTTTAATATACTGCTCAACTTCTTCATAATCGACAAAATCATCGCCTTCCCACCACTGGAGGAGATTTGTGTTTACTTTTTTGTAGCAAAGTGTACGACGAATGGTAGACATCTGATCGGATTCCGTAACATCGAATATTTCTGAACCTAAAATATCGAGCAAATGAGCATAATAGCGATAACCAGAAGAAAAAATATTACCCATTACCTTTTTGTTTTGACTGTGAATGTATTCGGATAACCAGTTGAGGAAATCATACTGTGCTAATTGTGAAGCTACTATTGGTTCGCCATTTTCTAATGAAAATGTTAAAGGCGTATGAGAATGTTTAAAATGCGTGGGATCGAAGTCTGGAATATTGGAGACACTTCCACTGGCGGATATAGAGTCTACATAAATTCCATCATATTCTTCTGCTTTATAATCAACAAAGTAAGTCTTATAGATTAATCCCATTGATAAAATATCAAAATCAATATCGGGATAAGTGGGCCAGAACTGATTTGCATTGCCACCCCATTGATGCCAAAAATAGTTATTGTAATCAATGTAAAATCTTTCTTCAGAATCCTTGTAAGCAGAATAGAGAACAGCTTGAGCTGTTTCATATCTTGGAGCTCTTAACCATTTGCTTGTGGTTGAAGTGTCACCAGCCCAAGCTTCAAGAGTTGCCACCCTGTCTTCATACGAAGGTTTTTCTGTAATGTCTCCGTAATTTTGCCAGACTCCCCAG
>CAZYWQ010000175.1:0-6273 GCA_964651675.1 uncultured Candidatus Sumerlaeota bacterium
CGCAAAAAGATTATAGTATTTGTTGAATTAGCAAAGAAACCTATAAAATATCATAGGAACATCATTTGTAATATCTTAACTCGCAACAGCACTTCTTGTATGTTCAAAGAAGTAGACCAGGTCTATGCCTAAGGCACGAGCGAGTTTGTGTAAGGTTGATACGGACGCTGATGTTTTCGCCAATTCTATCTGAGAGATAAGGCTAACTGACAAACCAGTTCTGCCAGCCAGTTGTTTCAGAGTTAGCTTATGTTGTTTTCTCAGATTTCGAACCTTGTTTCCAATTTCTATATTAAGTACTTCTTCTGGATTGGCGACAAGTCCTTTCTTCGTGATAGCATTTTTAATAACTTCTCGTAGTTCTGCAATTTTAAAAGGCTTTTTGATGTAGTCATAAGCCTCGTTTTTCATCGTGTCGATTGCAGAATCAATCGATGGATAAGCTGTTATAACTATAACACAGATATCGGAATCCATTTTACGAATTTGTTTTAGGATTTCTTCGCCTCTAATATCAGGCATTTTCAGGTCAAGTAGAATTATCTGGTAGTTATCCTTTTTTAATTCACTGATAACCTTATTACCCTTATTTAGCGTCTTAACAATATACCCTTCCTCTGATAGAAAACCAGTAAGAAAATCACACATATCCTTATCATCATCGATCACCAAGATTTTGAGTTGTTTGTACATAGCCATTACCTCATTCCTGTTTTTAAAAAAAATCACGCAGTTAATATACAATCCAAATCGTTAAAATCAACATAAAATTTAATGTATATCAAAATTTTTTTATGTCTACATTATTGATTACAATATTATTCCATTGGTTAGTTTTATCTCTCTTTAACTCTATTCTTACAGAGGCTTAAAGTAATGTTATTATTAGTGTTAAAATATTTTTCATTGACTTTTATATCCACCAAAGTGTTATGTAATAGGACTCAAGAGTATAGAGATTATTCAGAAAGTTTAGAAAGATGGCAGAGATATTTGATTATTTTTCGAAATTCTTACGACGACAGATATTTGATCCAGATGGTCATCATTTAGGTTATATCTATGATTTTTTAGCTGAATCAGGTCAAATACCAAAAGTTAAAAAAGTCATAATTAAAAAGGGATTTCTTAAGAAAAAATATTGTTCTGTTGATTGGAAGGAAATCGACTATTCTAAAACATATTATGAGCTTAAGAATGATAAAGAGGGAAAGGAATATCACAATTCTTATGGGAATAATAATCTCATATCGCTGAGAAAGACTCTGTTGGACCATCAAATCGTCGATATGTCGGGTAGAAAAGTCGTTCGTGTTAATGACATCCACTTATTAAATACTCAGAATGAATTGTTTGTAGCACATATGGATATTGGCATAAAGGGATTAATAAGAAGATTGGGTTGGGACAAAATTATCGAGTGGTTATTGAAAATATTTTCACCGCGTAGTGGCTATTTTGCCAAGAGTGATTTGATATCCTGGCGATTTGTTCAACCACTTACTCCATTGGAAGAAAAAGGTGTGATTGGATTAAATATTAATTCTAAGGAAATTGCCAATATTCCAGTTGGAGATTTAAGTGAGATATTTGAAGAGCTTGATATTTACGAGAGGAAAAATTTATTTAAGCTGTTACCAATCGATGTTCAGGCAAGGCTAATGGGAGAGGCTGAATTTGAGGTTCAGCGATCACTCGTAGAAGTACTTCAACCGGAGCAAATGGTCGAGATTATTAATCAGATGCCTTCCGATAATGCGGCTGATTTATTGAGTCATCTGCCACGATATGATGTGTTAAAAATACTTCCTCTTCTGGAAAGTGATAATGCTAAGAAGTTATTTATGCTCTTGGCACACAAGTCGGATTCCGCAGGTGGTTTGATGACACTGGAATATTTCGAGATTAAAGATGATTGGATGACTGTTGAGGCAATTGAGTGCATTAAGGAGACAGAGATAAAAGAGGAAACTCCTAATTATGCTTATGTAACTGATAAGGATGGAAAGCTGGTTGGGAAGGTAACATTCCGACAATTGCTCTCTGCGAAAACTGTAGAGAAGATCAAAAACATTATGACCAAAAATATTATAAGTGTACACACAGATGATACGGCACAGCAGGTTGCTTATGTATTGGATAAATATAATTTGTTGGCTATTCCTGTTGTGGATGATAATAAAACAATGGTTGGAATTATAACAATTGATGACATCTTAAGTTATGTTCTTGAGTCAAAGGAAATGTAGTTATGAGGGAACATCAGAGCGATACCATACCTATAGTCGACAAGAAAAATACGAGATGGCGAAATTTTCTCTTATTCCTTGCTATTTTGGGACCAGGAATAATCACGGCAAATGTTGATAATGATGCAGGAGGTATTGCTGTATATTCCGTTGCTGGTGCAGAGATGGGATATCGTCTTTTGTGGTCATTGATACCGATTGTCGTTGCATTAATTATTATTCAGGAAATGGTTGCAAGGATGGGAGCTGTGACTGGAAAGGGATTGGCGGATTTGATTAGAGAGAATTATGGGGTGAAAGTTACATTTTATATAATGCTTTTTTTAGTTATTACGAATCTTGGGAATACAGTAGCTGAGTTTGCAGGTATTGCTGCTTCTACAGAAATTTTTGGAGTGAGTCGGTATATCAGTGTGCCGATATCCGCTTTTCTTGTATGGTTACTCGTGATTAAAGGGACTTATAAGTCTGTCGAGAAAATCTTTCTGATAGCATGTTTCTTTTATGTGGCTTATTTGATATCGGGTTTTATAGCAAAACCAGAATGGAAAGAGGTTTTTGTTAATTCGGTAAAACCTAATTTCGAAATGAGTTCGGGATATTTGTATATGTTGATAGGATTAGTGGGAACAAGTATTGCGCCCTGGATGCAATTTTACTTGCAGTCTTCGATTGTTGAGAAAGGGATAACGATTGATGAGTATAAACATTCTCGGATAGATGTAATCATAGGGTGTTTTATAATGTATGTAGTTGCATTTTTCATCATAGTAGCTTGTGCAGCAACTATTAATAAGGCAGGGATAAAAGTGGAGACAGTAGCTGGAGCAGCAAGGGCTTTACAACCACTTGCCGGTAAATATGCTTCGATCCTTTTTGCATTTGGATTATTTAATGCCTCTATTTTTGCGGCTTCCATTCTTCCTCTCTCGACAGTTTATTATGTTTGTGAAGGTATGGGATGGGAGAAAGGGATTGATAAAAGATTCGATGAGGCACCTCTTTTTTATATAATCTACACAGGACTTATTGTTTTAGGGGCTTTAATGGTTCTTATTCCTACACTACCGCTTCTGACCATTATGTTCTTTTCTCAGGTTTTGAATGGTATCCTTTTACCATTTATTTTGATATTTATTTTGTTGCTAATTAATAACAAAAGTATTATGGGTGAATATACGAATTCTAAGATGTTTAATACACTTTCCTGGATTGTTGTGGTTGTTATGATAATTTTTACTGTGTTGATGCTCGTGACATCATTTGTTTAAGATTGTTGTTAGTGAATGCTTTCTGAAGATAATGTAATTTCCCTATTAGTTGAGAAATAAATTAGGGATTGATGTTTTGGTAATTTTGTTATATACTATAATTCAGGAAGGTTAAGGGTATTTTTCTTATCATAGTAATTAATTTAAACAAAATATAAAGAAATGAACTAATGAATTTGGGGGAATTTATGATGGTGAGGTCAATCAAAGATGGTATCTTTGGGTTATAAACATCATTATTTCGGAAGTGAGGAGGGTACCCTCTTCGTAGCACTGGGACTCGCCTTAAGGTTGTCTTCTCATAATTATAAAAATCTTATAATTATGCCGCAAGATTTGAATATCCAACGGTTCATTAATGATTATATCAAAAATACTACGGTTTCATTTTACCAAGATTTTGATTTTGAAAATATTCACCATCAGTTTTTTGAGAAGTTCGATTCAATATTCTTCATATCATTAAAGCCTGAAAATTTGAAGATTATGTTACCTGTGTTTGAGAATCTAAAGGAGAAAGAAATAATTATTACTTCGAGAAAATGTGATGATGAGTGTGCGAAAAACTTTGATTATATTACAAAGGTAAAAAGAGAATCGATATTTAATAATAATCGGGTGATTATATTTACTGGTGAAGGTAAAGGGAAAACTACCGGAGCATTAGGTAATGCATTAATGGGCTGGATGCGGGGAAATAGAATTTGTATTTATCACTTTCTAAAAAATAAAGCTTCTATAACCGAAGATAAGGCTTTAAAACAGGTCGATGGTTTTGAATTAGTTCGTCTTGGACGAGATCAGGAAGATTATGTGTGGATTACTGATGGGAAGCCTGATAAGAAAGATATCGAATTTGCACAAAATGGTTTGAGACTTGTTAAAGAAAGAATCAAGCTTTTTAGGAATTCGATTATTGTGCTTGATGAAATTCTCTTCGCTATAAATCACAATTTGGTAAGTGAAAAAGATGTCCTTGATTTGATTCATACGAAACATCCTGAAACATATATATTGTTAACTGGTCGAGGTGAAAGCAAAAATCTGTTTGATCTTGCAAGCAAGATTTACACGATGAATAAAGTCAAACATCCCTATGATAATGATATTCCTGCACGAAAAGGGATTGAATATTAAGGTCTGTGATTTTCATTTCTTTGATATAAAGGGGCAAATAAATTGAACTTTATGAAAAGTTTAGTAAAAAGACCTGAATTCTGGGGAGTTTTGTTAGCAATAATTTTAGGTTCAATATGGTATGTCTCCTTCTCCGAACCAAAACTTCTTTTTACACGGGAATTAGTCGAAATTACACTACCTGATAAAGATGCTGAATCAGTTTTATTAACAGGAATTTATGAATTTTATAATGATGGAGATAGAAATTTTAAATTCCCAATAGGTTTTCCGTTTGTCATTGATGAAGATTGCGAGTATCCGTTGGATATTAAGATCGAGTATGCTCCTATTGAGAAAAATCCTGAGTCAGTGTCGGAATACAAAAAGATGAGTCTTGATTTTGAGCCTTTGGAATATAAGAAGAGAGGGAAGATCGTAGTATTTCCATTACCTGTAGAGGGGGAAAAATATGCTGTTTTAAAAATTAGTTATAGTCAGAAGATTCATAACACCAAATATACTTATATCACTACAACAACTCAATTATGGAAGGAGCTTATCAAAGAGGCTATATTCAAATTAAAGTTTCCAAAGTCTATCAAAAATGTGAAGAGTAACTATAAGAGGATTGAAGAATCTGTCGTAGATGATGAATATTCTATTCATACATTCCAATTCAAAGATTTTTTACCCGAAGAAGATTTTCAGATTGAATGGAGTAAGAATTGATTTCGCTAAATTAATTTTGGGGGAAAGGAGAATGGGAAAATGATTAGATCTGCAAAAGTATATTTGCTAATAATCGTTCTGTTTGTATTATCTCAAGTATTATATGCTAATGAAATATTGGTAAGTACCTCATCAGCGGATGCGATTAACTTAACATTTCTTTTTTGGTTAGTAACTCTACCAATAATGAAACTCATATATAAAGAGAAGTTTTTAGGTATCAGTGTAGTTTCTATAATCGCTCTTTATATTTTCTATAAGGACTTAGGTGTTACAGTATGGATGTTTTATATAGGCACTGTTTTTGTAATGTATTTATTTGGTAAAAAGCGCTTTGAACCGAGACAAAGAAAGATAAATCTTATTTATTATGGAATAATACTACTTTTTCTAATTGTTGGCGGAATAGTCTCAAAGATAATTTATTATTCTAATGCCGGTGGGTATGCCAGATACACTGCGAATATGAGAAATATGATTCCTATATTCATAATCCCATATATAGTTTTAGCCACCATTGTTATTCTGTATGTTTATTTGAACGTTCTTAAGAAAAAAAGGGTGAAGCCTGAGGAAGAAATAGAAAGTTTGTAGATGCAATTTAAATAGACTTGATCTTCACTATTTTTTCTCCATTGCCATTTTATCCACACTTACCTTATCAACAATTCCGACGATAGAAGCATCGAGAGGCATCATTCTGTCGTCAGGTGTTACCATCGTTGCATCGCCACCGGTGACAAAATAAACAAGTTCACCTACTCCTGAGTGAACATCAACATCACAGGCAAATAACGGTTCTCCAACTGCCTTGAGATTTTCATCCAATGGTTGAATCAGGAATATTTTCGTTCCTTCGAGTGATTCGATTTTTCTTGTTGCAACTATTAATCCTATAACTTTCG
>CAZYWQ010000176.1:0-6250 GCA_964651675.1 uncultured Candidatus Sumerlaeota bacterium
GCACTAAGTTGTTGGCCCCATATTATTCTTCCGCAGGAAGGGAATTATATCAATGTTAGGCGAAATGCGGAAATTGCCCGCAATCACGACTTGTTGGGTATCGACACAACAATCTGGGTTCCAACACGATACCTGAGTGATTCACTCTGGACAAGTATTGCTTATGCTTCTGTGCATTCCTGGGCTGGCAGTAATTGGGATGAAAATGCCTTTTATCAGTCCTTCTTCGAAGATTATTTTGGTTCTGATCAAGGAGATAGATTTGAGAAAGTTTGGAAGGATCTCTATCAGACAATGTGTTATCAGGATGAGTTCAATACAAGTTGCTGGATTGACAAGGATGGTATAGAAAAGGCTAAGAAGTTGGTAGTGGAAAAGAAAAGCCAATTCGAAGATAAACTTAAGAATATGCGAAAAATCCGGAAAGAACTTTCCAATTTGGAATCAAATGTTAAAAAGCATCATATAGAATGGAAGGCGATTGAGACTGCTGCTTCTATTCGCGAATATACATTGGTTCATCTTTTGGCAAGTCAGGATGTGCAAAAAGAAAATAAGTGGAATGCAAAATTGATTGAAGAATTAGACAAATCTTGTCTCAAGGTCTTTAAGGAAATAGAAGAGAACTGGGATCGGAATCGATATCCTGATGATCCCAATAAGGAGGGACTATATCAACTTGGAGAACACCTCTATTACAGATTCAAACAGATGCACAAATTTCATCAGGATATTCTGAAAAATTGTAAAACAATATCTATTCCTTAACAAAATTAGTAATGTATGATGTGTTGGATATGTACAACCACGATAATCTAAGTTCTTCAAAATCCTCAATCTAAGCCATCCCGAAACACAAATTGATTTTTATCGAAAGGGTCGAAGACTATTCCACAATTTACAAACTGTTAGTATTTTGAAAATCTCTAATTGAATGATGTGTATTATTTCTTGACAAAAATTATAAGCCCTGCCTTTTACTTGTATAGAGTTTATAAGGAGGAACTGAAATGTTTTTGATTAAAAGAAATTTTTTGGATATTCATAGAATTATAATTTTATTCTTTCTTTATTTTGTTTTTATGTTACAAGGAATATTTGCTGATGGAGCCTTTTTTAGT
Organism: uncultured Candidatus Sumerlaeota bacterium; assembly: GCA_964651675.1. Taxonomy (GTDB): domain Bacteria; phylum Sumerlaeota; class CAZYWQ01; order CAZYWQ01; family CAZYWQ01; genus CAZYWQ01. The sequence continues at coordinate 1,122 of CAZYWQ010000176.1, forward strand.
GATAGTGGTCAGAGTTTGGATAATGCAAACAGTGACGAAGTTGCTTTGGGAGATGTGGATGGAGACGGTGATTTAGATGCCTTTGTGGCGGAGAGTGGACCCAGTACAGTCTGGATAAATCAGGGCGGGGATCAAGCGGGAACCGAAGGTGTTTTTAACGATAGTGGTCAGAGTTTGGGCAGTGACATTAGTAGTGGTGTGGCATTAGGTGATTTGGATGGTGATGGCGACCTTGATGCCTTTGTTGCAAATAGTCAGTTCCCTGGGCAAGCGAATAAGGTCTGGATAAATCAGGGAGGAGATCAGGCAGGAACGGAAGGAGTTTATGCCGATAGTGGTCAGAGTTTAGGTAGTTCGAGCAGTTGTGATGTAGCGTTGGGCGATTTTGATAGCGATGGTGATTTGGATGCTTTTGTGGCGAATATTAATGATCAAGCAAATAAGGTCTGGATAAATCAGGGAGGTATTCAAGCTGGAACAGAAGGTGTTTTTAGCGACAGCGGTCAGAGTTTGGGCGGATCTCATAGTTTTAATGTGGCTTTGGGCGATGTGAACGGGGATAATCATCTTGATGCCTTTATAGCAAATGGAAACAGTCAACCCAATAAAGTATGGATAAATAACGGTTCCGGTAGTTTTAGTGATAGTGGTCAGAGTCTTGGAAGTGGCTCGAGCATTGCGGTTGCACTGGGGGATTTGGATGGTGATAACGATCTGGATGCATTCATTGCGAGTGATAGTATAAAGGAAGTCTGGTTAAATCAAGGAGGTTCTCAGGGTGGAACAGAAGGTGTTTTTGTTGATAGTGGACAGTCGTTAGGGAGTTTACCTGGTAGAGGAGTTGAGTTGGCAGACCTTGATGGCGATGGTGACCTTGATGCTTTTGCTACTAATACTAATTACCCAGGTGGAGCAGCTAACGAAGTATGGTTGGGTTATAGTACGGGAGCATTTAAGAGCAATGGACAAAGTCTTGGTCATTCCTCAAGTCAGGGTTTGGCATTAGGAGATGTAGATGGCGATGGTGACATTGACGCTTTTGTTGCGAATTGGGGTGAACCTAATAAAGTGTGGTTGAATTGGAATCGAGTAGAGTCGGTTACGCCAAGTCCGAATTCTTGTACAGCACCTGTTAACACTAATCTGACTGTTACAATTCTGGGTGAGGTGAATCAGTCCTCGGTTAACAACAACACATTTGTTGTTCATGGAGGATTTCATGGACATCATTATGGCTCTTTCAGTTTTAGTAGCATTATATTTGATCCTACTAATGATTTTTACCCAGGTGAATTTGTTCAAACCACTGTAACAGATGGTGTATTATCAGGCGGAGCGCCGATTATGCCTTATGTGTGGCAGTTTTATGTTGGCGTTACCGAAGGTACGGGATTGTTTTTAGATACAGGGCAAAGTCTTGGTAGTGGACTCGGTAAAAAGGTCGCTTTGGGAGATATAAATGGTGATAGTAATCTGGATGCCTTTGTTGCCAATAATAATGAAGCAAACACAGTATGGTTGGGTGATGGAACAGGAAACTTTACGGATAGTGGACAGAGTTTGGGTAGTTATAAAAGTATGAATGTTGCTTTAGGAGATTTGAATGGAGATGGTGATTTGGATGCGTTCGTTGCAAACTATGAGCAGGGTTGTAGAGTTTGGTTAAATAGTGCGGGATTTTTCACCGATAGCGGGCAGAGTTTGGGTAATGCTTGCAGATTTGGATTAGCGTTGGGAGATGTGGATGGAGATGGTGATTTGGATGCCTTTATTGCGAATGTTGCTTCTCAACCTAACGAATTATGGCTGAATGATGGATCAGGAACTTTTAGCGATAGTGGGCAGAGTTTGGGTGCATCACAGAGTTATTCTGTAGCGTTGGGTGATGTTGATAATGATGGCGATTTGGATGCTTTTATTGGGAATGCAGGGTCTACTGCAGGTAATAAGGTATGGTTGAATGATGGTGAAGGCGTGTTTAGTGATAGTTGTCAAAGTATGGGTACGCTTACATCTTGTGGAGTATCATTGGGAGATGTGGATGGAGATGGTGATCTTGATGCCTATGTCTCAAATTATTCTTCTCCTAATCAGGTGTGGTTGAATGATGGTGCGGGAGTATTTACTGATAGTGGGCAGGAGTTGGGAATGGGAGCGAATTATGGTTCTACATTGGGAGATTTGGATGGGGATGGTGATCTCGATGTTTTTGATAGTAACTATGGACAACCGAATCAGGTATGGTTAAATAATGGTGCGGGAGTATTTAGTAGTAATGGTCAGTCGTTAGGCGATAATTGGACTTGGGATATTGGGCTTGGTGATTTGGATGGGGATGGTGACCTCGATGCATTCGCAGTGAATATTGGTGCGGATAAGGTGTGGATAAATAGGAATAGCTTATCGGCGCCGATGTTTGAAGTATATCGCTGATAAAAATTAATTGGTTAATTTATATAGTGTGAAAAATTCGATTTTTGTTTCGTATGTGTAATTATCAGAGAAGAATTTGGAGAGTTCACTCCAGTCTTCCATTATGAGGAAAGAATCTTTATCAATTCCTGATGCCCACGGGATTGCATCACCTTCTATGAAAATGAAATATTCGGGAGGTGTCTCTTTTAAATCATTAATGAACCCTTCTCGCCAATCTTTTCTTGCCCACCGAACAATAACTGGGACATTGAAGAAAAATCGCGTTGGTGCTTCTCTTTCAGATAGATAATAAGGAAGAGAACTGAAACTGAAGATTAGTATCTTGTCATTTTCGTTTGTATGACTTTTGATATAATCGGATAATTCGTATGTTGCCTGTATGGAAAAGTGACCAGGTTCCATTTTTCCGTAAGCTCCAAATTTTCCGTTGTATTCTCTTTCTGTGAAAATCCCCTTTTTGTAAAGGGAAAGAAATTTGAATGAGAAGGTGTATTTTTGTATTGTGTAGATGTAGATTAAGATGAGAGCAACTATAATCACTGCGATAGGATAGAGTTTTCGATAGTTTTTTATCAGTAAGTAGAAGAGATTTCCAATGAGTATACTCATAGGGACATAACAGACGACCCAGTGGTAGTAGAACAATTTTCCCTGAGTGATTAAATATAAGAGTGATGCAAGAGAATAGATGAGAATGAAATAATGTCCCGATTCTTTTCTTTTAATGATTGCAACAATCAGTCCTATAAAGGCTAAAACAACAAATGGAAGATGATAGTTGAAAAAGTAAACCAATGGAACCGAAATGGCATTGAGGAATTTTAATAGACCGCCTTTGTAAACCAAAGCACCGTAATGTCGATCCCATACGAAAACAGTGTAAAGGAATTCCGAAAAAGATCCTGTTATTATTAAGTAAATTAAAAATGCGAAAGATATAGATAGCCCACCAATTGCGAATAAAATGAGATGTCTGGTAATGTTTTGAGATTTTTTGATTTTAAGGTTGTAATAAACTATAAGGTACAGAGATAGCAGTGGAAAAAATAGAGATATTTGCTTAAACCATATTGTTAGACCGCTGAACATTCCTGCTAATAAGATGTAAGGCTGTTTTGATTTGTGCAAACCAAAATACAAAAGCAAAAATGAAATTAGTATAAAGAAATTAAGGAAATTTTCGACCTGTGCAAGTGTCCAGAAATCGTTAACATAATAATAGAAACTATAGAAGAAGGCACTTATGAATGCCGAATGAGGATTAAAAAGTTTTTTGACAAAATAAAAGATTAGCAATGCATTTAGGATTGTGAAAACAAAATCGAAAACCCGAATAGCGACCATTGAATCACCAAAAATCCGCATACCCAGTGCATACAAGAGATAAATTCCAGGTGGTTTGATATCCCAGGCATCTTTATAGAGTGTTCCCCCCTGATTAATTATCCTTGCCATATATGCAAAGATTCCCTGGTCTGTTCCGAATGGATAATATAGCGATGGGTAGCTGAAGAATATTGTTATGATTATTAAAAGAATGGGATAAATAATCTGGTAAGGATATTTTGGTTTGTCTGGCATATATTTGTATTGAGATTTATTATTTATAGTCAGATTTTTTTATTGAATATGGAGAAACTACTCATTCTGTAATTTGTCCGGGTTCGAGTGATTTTTTTCGAGGTATTTTTTTTCGTTCTGTGGTTCTTTTTATTTCTGCCTTGATCCCTTTGAACTTGTAAGGTGCGGCAGGTTCTTTGAACAATCCTTCTTTTAATATCGGTAAGTCATCATCTACTTTTCCTGAGTACCAGAATGTTATTCCTTTTGTGCCGATACTTCTCAGGAATTTTATTTGATTGACTACTATGTTCGGTGAATTTGTTTCACAACTTATTCCGTAAAATATGGGGTATTCTTTTCCAAGGAGTTCGATACACTTTTTGACTGCCGATTTGATGTTCGTTTCATATAACATTGGTGCAACCGCATCAAGATAGCCTAATGCTGCCCAGGTGGGCCAATCTTGACAGAATTCATCGATCGTATTAGGAGCCACTACTGCTGAAGTAATTTCAATATCAGGTTTTGTCTCTTTTAATTTTTCGGATAATTTTTTTGTGAATAATGTGAGGTTATATTTTCTCCATTCAATAAGCCTTTTATGTGATTCCGGATCCGTATCAGCTTTATCCATATCTAAACCCGTTTCTTTTTTGAATTTTTCTTTGCAGTAAGGACAATAACAGAAATCTTTATCTGTAAATCGAATTCTATCAAGGTCAATCCCATCAAAATCATATTTCTTTACCATCTCGCAATAGAGATTGATGAGAAAATCGTGCGGTCCAGGATTGACCGGACACAGTGCATAAAAATCTCCCCACTTCTCATTGTGTTTGTATTTCATACCATCTTTACTGATGGAAACCCAATCGGGATGTTTGTCGAGAGTAGGTCCCATCGATTTATCTTTTGTGGCATCCTGAGTATGATAAGTGTAGAAGCCATATTCAACCCAGGATGAGATTTTAAGTTTGCGTTTATGTGCTTCTTCGACGAGAAATTTTAACACATCGAATGACTTGTATTTAGGATGTTGAGGTAAATATTCACTATTCGGATAAACTACATAACCCTGAAATTGAGAACAAACATAAATTGTGTTGAAGTTTGCTTCCTTTAAATTATCC
>CAZYWQ010000177.1:0-6244 GCA_964651675.1 uncultured Candidatus Sumerlaeota bacterium
GATGAAGCCTGTAAGTATTCTCTTGAATTGGGAGATTTGTATTACAAGTTAGAAGATTACGATAAGGCGATTGAGCAGTTTCAAAAAACTATTAAGGATTTTCCTGATAGTAAATATGTTGCAATGGCTTATGGAAAGACAGGTATGTCTTTCCAGAATAAAGGGGATTTGGAAAATGCTAAAATCTGGTTTTCTGATACCTTTAGAAAATTTCCAAATTCTTCTGTAGCAATGGATTCTTATCAGAGATGGCTTGCAATTATGCAGAAAGAGCAGAGGGAAAAAGCACAACAAGGTGCTGAACCGACTCCTGAAGAACCGACAGAGAAGGTAGAGAAGGAAAAAGAGTCCCAGGATAAAGATGTGGAAGAAAAAGCGGAAAATAATTAATTAAGCGATTTTTTAAATAGAGTATTCAATTTTTTCTATTATTGGATGTAATCATAACAATCAATTTGGATTAATGACAAAAAAAATATTATTATTTACTCCACCTTCAGGTCTTTATCGTAGAGATGACAGGTGTCAATCGAAGGTAGAAGACCAGACTGTTAATATTGTATTCCCACCTATAGACCTTGCTCAACTTGCTGCGATTGTCAGACAGAAAGCTGGTGAGGTAAGGATTCTCGATTTGCCTACTATGAAAAAAGGTTGGGATTTTCTAGAAGATGTTCTTGTTAATTTTAAACCAGATATTATTCTATTTAATGTAACCACGGCAACAATTGATAGTGATTTGGAATCTGCCAAACTCGCCAAAGAATTAAATTCCGAAACTCTTACTATCGCTAAAGGAGAATATTTAAATATTTTTGGTGAGAAAATCTTATCCGCCAATAAAAACCTTGATGTCATTATTTATGGAGAACCTGAATTAACCTTCGGTGAAATTGTAGAAGGGAAAAAGTTTGATGAGATAAATGGCATTATATTTAAGAAAGATGGTGAAATAGTCAGGAACGCAGAAAGGGCGTTTGAAAAGAATTTGGGTGAGTTTCCTATTCCAGCGAGAGATTTGCTCGATAATTCTCTTTATAGAAGTCCTGAGACCAATAATAAGATAACTGTTGTATATGCATCAAGAGGATGTCCAGGAAGATGTATCTTCTGTCCTGCATCAAAAGTATCTGGTTCAAAAATCAGGATTCGTCCTCCGGCAAATATAATCAAAGAAATCAAGGATTGTGTATCCAATCATAATATCAAAGAATTCCTTTTTAATGGAGACACATTTACCATAGATAAAAAATGGGTGCAGGAATTATGTTCTCTGATTATTAAGGAAGGATTAAATATCAGATGGGGTTGCAACAGTCGAGTTGATACAATTGATGAAGCGACTCTCAGAATAATGAAAGATGCAGGATGTTGGGTAATTGCCTATGGAATAGAAAGTGGTGTTCAGGAAATACTCGATAAGATGGGGAAGAGAGCAACTCTCGAACAGGCACGAAATGCAATTGCATTAACTAAAAAAGTTGGAATCAGAACTCACGCTTTTTTTATTATTGGTCTTCCCTGGGAAACTGAGGATACCTTAAGGCAGACATTAAAGTTTGCCAAAGAACTCGATACTGATTTTTTCGACTTCAATATTGTTTATCCATTACCAGGTACGGAATATTATAATATGGCGATTAAGGAGAATTTGATGGAAGGAAATCCATTGACACTTGGTGGTTATGCGGATGCTACGGTGAAAAGCTATAAGTTATCAGCGGATGATCTCAAGAAATGGCGAAAGAAGATGCTCTGGAGTTTGTACTTAAGACCTAAATATGTCCTCAGGACATTATATAAAGCAGGTTCTCTGAAAAAGATATTTCTTTATCTTAAAGCTGCTATGAAGAGGATTAATTATCTTCTTTCCAAATGATAACATAATTATATAATTGACAATCTATAATAAACTGAAATAAAAATAGTCTTAACCTGTGGAGTGAGTTATACTCATAATGTCCCATTGACATAGAACTTTTAGGAGGTGCGATGGTGAGATCATTAAAATGTGTTTGTTTTACTGGATTAGTCTTAATTTGTGTGATTTTTGGAGCAGTTGCTCAAACTGATGATCTAATATTCATTCATCATTCTTGTGGTAACAACTGGTTAAACGATGGATTGCGAGATGCTTTATTGGCAAAATCGTATATTGATGAGGTTAATGAAATCTATTATGGAGATAGTGTATCGAATGATAGTGGTCGTCCTGATTCGATTTCTTCTCCTCAGGGAGATAGTACTGATATGTGCCAGTGGATTTTATGGTTTAATGATTATTTAAATAGTATAAAAAGTTATGGTTGTGCTGATGGTTCGAATGTGATTATTATGTTTAAGAGTTGTTATCCTGCCAGTTGTATCTTTTCGGATGGTACGGAACCTGGGGATCCTTTTGATTGTGATCAGTCACTTGTAAATTATAGAGCGATTTATCGTCATCCGAGTGGTTCTGGTAATACTTATACCTATGAGAGTAATGTTTATAAACCACTTGAGGATATTTTTGCTGAGAATCCAGATGTTTTGTTTATTCCTGTGACAGCTCCATCGAATGTTCCATTCGAGACCTGTAATGATTGGGCTGATCGTGCAAGAGTTTTTAATGATTGGTTGAAAAATGATTGGCTTTCAAGCTATAATACAAGTAATCCAACATTGAAAAATGTTGCTGTCTTTGATTGGTTTGATATATTGGCTTATGCAAATGATTATACAGGAACTGAATATTTCACACCTGCTGATGGATCTCCTGAAGGTGATTATCCAGTTAGGAATATGACTCAATCAGGTTATCGTACTGGTGATTCACACCCTAATACTTCTGCGAATCAAGATACTACAGTTATCTTTGCAACGGATTCTCCTAATTTTTTAGATACATCTTATAACAACTGGAAGGCAACAGCAGTTGTTAGTTGGAATTGTTATTAATTAGTCAGTTTTTAAAAACCCTGAACTTTTAGTCAACAGTAAAGTGTTTTTATTCCTTAATGCGTATTTGTTGCTAATTATATTAAAGCTCTGTAAGAGCGAAGGATTATAGCCTATGGCTTTAGCCATAGGTATGAAGAAAGCATGGGGATTATAGAAGCCCTGAAAGGGCGAAGGACAAGTTAACACGCACTTCTTAATTTCTAACTTGGTTTATTTTGCTGGAATCAGAAGTGAATCTTTTGTGATTTTAAGTTTGTTGCCACGCCATTTTGTTTTTGAAGATATTAAAGGACAAATCCAGATTGTTGCGACAATTAAGTCTTTGATAGGGGAGAGAAAAAATAAAAATGGCTTTAACGGAGAACCAAGCCATAGATTGATAAACATATCTCCTACTATTTTTATACTCAAGAAACAGGTTGGTAATAGTAGCGACTCTTCATTAGTAACCTTACTAATACCCAAAATAAATGCCCAGAATGAAAAATTGACGATTAATTCTCCAATATAGGAGAAAGGATTGATTTTGTATCTGAGTCTTGACCATCTTGTATAACGATTAACAAAATTCATATAGGTTCGAGAACGATTGACTGTGTCTACAAATAAAGGAGAAATAATTACCTTGTAATCATTTCTGGTATATAATCTCCCCATTAAGTAATCTTCAGCTAAATAGTTTTTTAATTTGTCTAATCCACCCAATTTTTCGAATTGAGATTTTCTGAATAGTATAGATTTACCAATTACTATTTTATGATTCAACAATGTATCCGTTAGGCTAACATTTCGCAAAATGAAGGAGTTTAAATGTAAGTTTTCCAAAACAGCTCCCGGATTATTACCTTTGACACCCCGAATAAGATTATTAACCAAGCCAACTTTTTCATCTTTAATATAATTGATGTTTTCCGAAAGAAAATTCTTTTTAACTCTCACATTGCAGTCGCTAATTAATATATATTCATATTTAGCTTGTGCGTAGATACCTGCTAAATTGTTAATCTTTGGGTTATATCCGATGTCCTCTTTGGTAACAACAATCTTCATATTTTTTTCGGGGAATTTATTAATGATTCTTCTTAAGGTATGAATAGCCGAATCGTATTCTGATTGAACTCCGAAGATTATCTCAAATTGAGGATAGTTCTGCTTTATAAAAGAGAGCATATTTTTATAAAGGTTCTTATCGAAACCTTTAACAGGTTTTAAAATAGAAATAGGAGGATGAAAAGAAGATGTATTCTTTCCCTGTATATTTTTTCTGGATTTTAGCTTGATGTATGTTGCTATAACAGAAGCAATATAATAGAGGATACCAAATACAATTATCAATAGGAGACAATATTTCATAAATTCCTCATTTTCAAACAATATTTGGTAACAGTATAATTTTCAGTTGTTATTAGTAAATGAAAATTCTGTTAAGAATTTGTTAATTTTCCCGATTTTTAAATTAAATGCCTGTATTATCTATAGCTGTAAATATGGCAATGTCAAGAGAATCGTCAATTATTTATATCGCTTTATTGTGATTCGTTATCTTTGCTTATATCCTCAACTGAAGAAAAAGATATTTGTTTAAAAAGATCTGAAACGGAATAAAGGTGTTCGAAGTGATCCTGCGTTGTCATACCATCATAACCGAAGATATGAAAATTTCCCTTATCCGCTCGATAGAGGAGTTTTTCACCTCTTGTATTGAATTCATTTTCAGGATAGCTGCGTTTTGCTCCGATTTCTTCAATCAGATAAGCTGCTGTTAGCGTTGTTTTATTGTTACGATATTTTTCTTCTGGAGGATAAAGATGGCTGTATAAAAAAGTACATTTTCCTAAAGCGGCATTTTGTGCATAATCCAAAAATGGTTTTAGAGGTTCTGTAACAATCTTGTTTGGATCATCTTTTGTTCTTGCTGTATAAAGGGAATCTGCAAGTACGACATCTGTAATTAGGTCTTTGAACTCTTTATATTTAAGAATTTGTTGGGGAGCGACATATCCACCACTGAATGAGGCAAGGCAAATCCTTTTGATCGGCTTCGTTGTTATTTTCTCTTGCGCAAGTGTAGTTTTTACACTTTCAACCAGGTTGGAGAAATCTTCGGCTTTAGGGAAAATCTCTGGCATTTCCTTTAAATGAATCGAGACAAGCACGGCATTTTTCTTTGCATCATAGAAATTTTGTTCGGCACACCAGGCAGCACCGTGAAAAAAAATCATAAGATCGATAGTTTCCTTAGATGAAGGATCAAAAAAATCAGGAACATAAAGTTGCCCGAGAGGTAGTTTAATTCTCTTGCCTGGAACATCTCTTCTTGGCGGTGGAATAGGTCCCTTTTTAGCGGACTTTTCTGATTTGCTATTATTTGATTTGGATTGTTCCTGAGAATATGTTGTTTGAAACAAGACGAATATTAAAATGATGAGAAAAGATTTCAATATAGTAGATGGAACATATCTTAATTTCATAGTGCCTCCTTAATTGGATAAAATAAAAAAGTATGATAGTTAGTTATATATTGCTTTTTAAGTATTCCGAATAATCATTGCAAGCAATAAAAATAATTTTTACAAATAGTTTTGCAACCAAATCGTACTTGATGCTACACTAACTTATGGAGGAAATAAATTTGATATCGGCTCAGCCCACAGATGAATTCTCTGACAAAGAGATCGTAGAGAAGGTTTTAAACGGTGATAAAAACTCATATGCGATTCTTTTCGAGCGTTACAAAGGTTTCGTTTACCGTCGTGCCTTAATAATGTTAGGAGATTGTGAAATGGCATTGGATGTTGTCCAAGAAAGCTTCTTAATCGGATATAAGAATCTTGAAAGATTGAGAAATCCTTCATCTTTTGCATCATGGATAGCCGGTATCGCTAAAAATGTATGCAGAAATCGGATGAGAGACAAAAACCTAAAAACGGTCTCTCTTGATTATCTTAATGAAGTAGGAATTGAACTATGTGATTCTGGAAATTCACATTCTTGTAGTACGGAAGGAATTACCCTAATAAGGGAAACGATTCCGGATCTCCCTGAGAAATATCGCGAGATCTTAGAATTGAGATATACAAAAGGGTACTCCTGCAAAAAAATTGCTGATTTTCTGAACCTTTCATTAAGCGCTGTGAAATCTAGACTCTTTTATGCAAGAAAGCGGATTCTAAAAAAATTGAAAAAGGAAGGCTTGCTATGATTTTGCATCCAAATGAAAAGACACTTATTAAATATATTGACCAAGATCTACCAAATCACAAGAAATATAGGCCTGTTCCTGTTCTTACTATTTTCAAATTAC
>CAZYWQ010000178.1:0-6183 GCA_964651675.1 uncultured Candidatus Sumerlaeota bacterium
ATAGTCAACATTTCTCGATAAACTTCGATTGCCCTGTCATAAAGGCAGGCATTTTCAAAATTTGTACCAAGTATCTCTAACTCTTTATACATCTCCTCAGATTCATTGTTGGCTTTAAGCAATTTTATGTAAATTTGTCTCAACTCAATTCCGTTAGGTCTGATTTCGAGTCCTTTGCGACAGGCTTCTTTGCCAGCAGCAATATCATCTTCATCTTTTCTTAATGCGGCGATTTCAAGATACTCCGAATAGGCAAGTTCAGGTATCTCATTCTCAATTAGTAACGCTGCAATTTCTTCACGAATAGCGGTTGGATCTGGAGCACGCTCTTTAACAGTTTTAAGCAAACTTTGTGATTCTTCAAGAGAACCATCATTAAGAAGTTTTTTAATAAGTCCAAAAGCAATGTTTTTTGCATCTTCAAAAGATCCATTATCAAGATTCAGTTGCACAGCAAGTTTATTTAACTCACTATTATCGGGATTCAGTTTGAGTGCTTCATTTATCGACTCCATCGCCTTATTTGGATCGCCCAATTTTATTGCCGTTTGAGAAGCCTGTTTATAATATTCTAAAGCCTTTTGGTTTTGTTTCAATTCGACTTCGACGACAGCAAGTTCCATAAGAGTGTCCAGATCATCTTCTGCAGTTTTGAGAATTGTGAGTAGAACCTTCTCGGCTTTGGAATAATTTCTATTCATTACTTCGATGCGTGCGTTTTCCCTTAAAGTATCCTCGTAACTTTTATAATCATCCACCTTCTTATAAAATTCCGCCAATGTCCCATAAAGAGTAGACCTACCGGCATCCTTTGCAATGGCTTCCTTACATAACTTGATAGCTTCTGCAGTTTTTCCCTTCTCATCATACTCTTTTATGATTTCGAGATACTTCTCCATAGCGTCGTATGTTTCGCCAAGATCATAGAGAGTCGAAGCTTCTTTTATACGAGTTTCATAATCTTCTCTATCGAGTTCGATTATTTTTTGATAAGTTTCGAGAGCCTCTTCTAAATTATTCGAGCTTTCGAACTCTTTCGAAAGTTGTTTATAATTTTTTATTGCATCACCGAAATTCCCCAAATCCTTGTTAAGCTCAGCAAATTTTCTAAGGATATCCAGGTTTTTAGGTTCGATTTTTCGTATCTTTTTATAAAGAGGTAATGCCTTTTCAGGGTTACCTGAAGAACCATAAAGTTCACCAGCTTTAATCATAAACTCAAGTGCATCCGGCTGGTTTTTGGTTTTGAGATAAATATCCGATAACTCCTCAAACAGTTTAGGATTACTCGGTTCATATTCCATTATCGATTTTAGAGTCTCGATAGCCTTGTTGTAAGATTTTTTCTTCTGGTATATGCTGGCAAGTTTCCTCAATGTTGAAATAGAATCATCTTTTCTGCCAATTTTCTCGTAAATCTTTGATTGAAGTTCGAGAGTTGCTATATTATCAGGACTTTTTTCGAGTACCCTGTTGAATAACTCCACCGCTTTATCATCTTCATCACGAGACATATATATATTGGAGAGTTTATTTGCAAATTCGATAAACTGATTAGTCTTTTTCTTCTGGTCATAATAATCTAACAAGCGTTTTAGAATCTCTGTGTTGTCTTTATCAAGATTGAAACCTTTTAAAAGAATATCTTCGGTGCTATTAGCGGATTCTTTTTTAACATTAATATCAACGAGCGAGATAATCTCTTTAATTGCTTCGGGAATCCTCTCGAGAGACACAAGAGATTCGATTAATTCCTCACGAACCTTGTAATTATCCTGATCGATTTTGATAATATTTCTAATCGTCTCAACAACTCCCTCATCCTCTCCAGAACCTTTTTTGATCGTCTTGATTGCATTAAGAATCGGAACAATTTTATTGGTATCACCTTCTCGTTCATAAAGCCGTGACAACCTCTCCAAGGCATCTAAATCTTCAGGTTTTGATTCCAAAATATCCTGGATAGAAGCCTCTGCATTGATCAAAAGATCCTTTTCTATGTAATAGTCATACAGCTCATTTTTTAAAGCAATGAAGTTGTCGATATCATTAGTTTGTTTTAAGATTGAAGCCTTAAGCTCTTTTAAGTCGGGATTATCTTCATACTTATCAAGGGCTTCACTCAGGACATTTAATGCCTTCTCATAATCTTTATTTTCTAAAGAGTTATTTACGATAGATTTGTAAACATCCAGAGCATCTTCATCAAAATCGTACTTCAAAAATCCTTGAAGAACAGCCTCTTTTGTTTCGATAGAATCAGGTAAAATTTGGAGAGCCTTATGCAAACAGGATTTAATATTTGCTGTGTCTGATTTTGAAGATAGTCTTTCACATAACTGGAGATAAACATCCACAGCTTCATTTTTCATCCCTATCTTAAGATATATGTCGGGTATCTCCATTAAGGAATCAACATTTTCGGTTTCGATAGAAGAAACCTTGCTCAGATATTTACTCGTATTTTCTTTTTGGTTTTGACTGGAGAAATCCTGAGCAAGTTTCATACATTCTTTAATTGCTTCATCATTCTTCCCTTGTAGGAGAAGCACATCTATGATTTTATCGTGTAGGGAATCATCATCTTTTTTTATTTCGAACGCTTTAGTATAGAATTCTTCCGCACGCTCAAATTCCTTATTATCTTTGAAACGGTCAGCAACACCAACATATTCACTAAATGCCTCGTTTTCGTTACCCAACTCACTGTTTAGATGAGCCACTTTTAGTCTAATATCAGTGTTATTGTCATTAAGCTCTAATGACTTTTGATAGAAGCCCAAAGCCTTTTCTTTATCATCAGAAACCACTGTTTCGGCAAGGGATAAGCATAAATTTTGAGCCTTTTCCTTTTCATCTTTTTTCAAATATAGAGTGATGAGCTTTTCCTTCAGAGAAAGATCGCTGCATCCGAGTTCCAACATCTTTTCTATTGTTTCAATTTGCTTATCCGTTTCATTCGATTCTTCAAACAGCACATTCAATTTTTCAAGAGTTTCTATTGCTTTATCATTGTCCTTATCCTGGAGATACTGCTTTAAAAGTCGCTTATGGACACCGATATTTCTTTCATCATATTGAAGAATTTTATCAAGATATTCCTTAGTCTTTTCCTTATCATTCTGAGAAGAAAATATCTCTGTTAGTTTTTGAGCAATCGATTTAATTTTATCAGTGTTTTGTTGTTTTTCAGAGATGGATAAGGCAAGCTCTAAGGCTTGAACATTGGAGTCATCATGCTGCAAAATTTTATCAACGCACTCGATTGCATCATCCAGATTATTTGCTTCGATGTGTACTTTGCAAAGGTCAAAATAAATACTCGTTGCTTCCGAAACTCTCTTATTTTTCAGATATATATCTGCAACATTCATTTTTAACTCGAGATTTTCGGGAGCTGTATCCAAAAGATCTTTTAGAATAGCAAATGCCTTTTCTTCATCGCCTTTTCGCAAAAGGGAATCAGCCAGAGTCGAAAGTTCTTTTACTGCTTCATCAATTTTATTTTGTTTAAGAAGACTTCTACCGAGAGTTTCTTTAATAGATAAGTTTTTTGGTTCTCTTTCAACAATCTTGGCAGCTAATTCCGAAGTTTTCTCCCAATCTTCCGCCTTGATATAACAAGCTAAGATTTTTTTATCGATCTTTAGTGTCGTACTCTCCTTGCCGAGTTCTTTGTAGATTGTACTAAGCCTTTGTAGGGTATTAACATCTTTATCATCGATGCCAATAATGCGTTTGAGGTATTTCTTCGCAGACTCTACATCACCTGATTTGTAGTGAGCCTCAGCTAATTCTTTATATATGTTTTTCGCCTGCTCATTTTCCTTAAGTTGAAGATGTGCATCCGCAAGGTCAAGTTTTACCTGTTCATTATCCTTTTGGAGAGAGAGAATTTTTAAGTAAATAGACTTTTCCTTCTCATACTCACCATAGTATTTATGCCGTTTTGCAACCTTCTCGAATTCTCTTATGGCTGATTCAGTATCTCCAACTGTTTCATAAGTTGTAGCAAGGTCGAAACGAATGTCAGTCAGCTCTTCATACTTATCCAGGAGTTTCTCATAACATCTGATAGCTTCTTTAACCTGGTTATTACTTTTACACTTCTCTATGATGTTTTTATAAGTGTTAATTATCTCATCTCGATCATCCACTTTTTCATAAACTTTAATCAGCTCTGATTGAGCATCAATGTTATCTGGGTATAATTTAGACAGTTCCCGAAGGGTTGCTATTGCTGATTTATTATCATCGTTACCCTGCTGGATTTTGGAAAGGTTTATATATTCTTTCGCTAAGGCTTCCCTGTTATCTTGTTGCTTGTAAATATCAATCAGTAGCTCTGTGATTGCGATGTGAGATGCATCCGTTTCTCTCGCCTCATTACATTTTACAATAGCATCCTCTAATTTCCCATCTTCATAAAAACTCTTTGCTGCTTCAAAAAGTTCAGAAGTTATATTAGTAAAGATATCTGTGTTGATGTTAAGATTCAGTTTTTTACAGAGTTCGATAGCAGCATTATAAGGAGAGATGTTATAGGTAAAAGCATATAAGTCAACGAAAGTGCCACCGTCGAAGCCTTTGCAGTTTTTAAAGGCACACTTGATTATTTTTTTTTTGTTATCGACAAGAAGGCTTCTGAATACTTTTTCTTTATGAATAGGACAAAAGCACTTTATGGTTGTGCCCATCTCCTGTATAGTATGCACATTGTAATTTATGAGCTTGATTAAATCAATGCCGTTGATTGAATTGTTTATTTCTTCAAGAACTTTCTCTTTTTCTGTCTTTGGCATTTATTTCCTCTTCAATGCACGATAGTCATTATACAACAAATGATTAGTAAAACACCTTTTTAGACACAGTTCTTCAGCAAAATGATATTCATAAAAACGCCGTGTGTTAGAGTATTTATCAATAAGCTAATTGTAGTTCCTAACACAGCCGATTCCTTGATTTTGTATCTTTATTTGTCAAAATAAGGATTATATCTTCTCAACAATATTAATCGCTAAAAATGAGGCTAAACTTGAGTTAAATTCTTGGTTTTTAGGAAAAGGGGTATTTTTTGAGGAAAAGTTGATATTTCAGATACTTTAACACTTAAAAGGCAAAAATTATTTATCTACTTATGTTAGGATATTACAGCATCTTGTAGATTTTTAAATTGTCGATATACATAACTCCGGTAGTAGCGAGATTATCTCGTATAGAAATAGTATTCATATATTTCGGATTACCCACCAGTCTTGCCCTATCAACAATAAGTTTTCCATCGATATAACCATCAACAGTATCTTCTATAAGATTAACTTCGTATTTAATATGACACCATTTACCAAATTCATAAGGAATACCTTCACCGTGTAATCTAATATGTGGTTGAGGAGAAGCATCAGTTTTATGAATTATAGTATGAATTGACTGTCTAAAATCGGCATCTTTTTCGATATAAATTCCCAGAAGATATTTATTTTTGATATCACATTTCAAATCAAACTCAACAGCAAAGCGACCTGTGGCATTTGGGAAATTGTAAGAATAATACGCACTACCTGCGCCCTTTTTCTTTTCAAAGATTAAGGACTTGTTACTGGGTCCAGTACCTCCATTTTCCACAACTTCGAGTTTAGCATAATCATAAGAACCTTTCCATTCGACAGGTTGCGCTCCGACATCGTAATCTTCGAAACTATCCGAAACAATTATATCGCTGGTAGAAGCACTTTTTGCAGGTTCAGGCTTCGGCTCCGGTTTAGGCTCCGGCGCTGGCTCAACAGCAGGAGTAACTTGCTCTATTGGTTCGAAGGTAGTTTCTTCTTCCGATACAGGAACTTGAGACATTGCAGTTTCAATATCATCTTCTAAATCAGGGAAACTTGAGACACTTTCTTCTGATGGAGTAACCTCTTCTTCTTCGAAAGGTGTAGGAATGGATTGTCTTTCTTTACTTTCCTGATCTGCAGTAATTAAAGATTCAAAACTATCCAAGCCTTCAAGAGGTGATAACTCAGCCGTTGACGGTTCCTCGCCTCCCGTTCTTTCTTCCGACGCTCCTAAAAGAGATTCAATGCCTGTATCCTCAGCTTCAGGCTCACCCAATCCGCCGATATCGACTGCTATTCCTTCGCTAACAGGTTGCTCCTTCTCAACAGGTGTTTCGGCAGATGTTAAAGG
>CAZYWQ010000179.1:0-6168 GCA_964651675.1 uncultured Candidatus Sumerlaeota bacterium
GTTATATACAAATCGAGGATGTTTGAAGAACTCTCAGTATGACTACTCCGATACCAGCTATAATTTGGTCTTCCTGCTCGATATAACCATTCATCAAAAAACCAGGTTAAATTTTCTCCAGTCACATTCTCAAATTCGGTTTGTAAATCTATACTAAGTGCTGTTCCATAAGCTAAATCAGGATTGGCAAGATAGTTCTGAATCGATTGAAAGAAATCAACATCACCAACAGTGTGTCGGAGCATATGTAATACCCAAGCTCCTTTTCGATAAACAAGTGATGATGAAAAATTATCAGCATAATCGCAAACAAGTGGATAAGCATCGGTGGCACTCCAGCCATTTATAAGACTATGATATGCCGCTATGCCGTCAGCATGTTCTGTCCATAATGCCTCGCAATAGGTTGCAAAACCTTCATTGAGCCAAAGATGATTGAAATGGTCCATTGTTATCAAATCTCCAAACCACATATGCGCCAACTCGTGGACATTTCTCCGATGATAACCATTCGTTAAATTCAATTCGGGCATACTTGTGCAGGTCTGATGTTCCATTCCAGCACTGCTATTGTGCGATGCTGTAACATACTTTTCTGTTAGGAAAGGATATTCGCAAAATGTCTCTGCATAAAAACCTATGATGTCGATTGTTGCTGATATAGCGCCTTTTTCAGCATCAAAATTTTCAGGGTATAGATAATGAGAAACTGGCATAGTGGTAATACCGTCTTGTGCAGTATAATCATCTGTTACAACTTCGTAATTTGTGCAGGCTATTGAGACAAGATAGGTCGCAATTGGATAAGATTCTTCCCAGTTGTAAGTATATGTTCCATCTCCATTATCGTTGGTACTCACAAGAGTTCCATTTGAAACAGGGAAATATGCCGATGGACATTTGATATGAATGTCAATCGTGGCTTTATCATCGGGAACGTCTTTGCAGGGCCACCAATGCCTTGCTCCATAAGGCTCACTGAAGGTATATACTATTGGCGTACTATCATGGGTCGAGACAACATAGGGTGCTCCAAAACGACCATTCGGATTGGGTGTTCCAGAATAAAATACTCTGACTGTAAAAGTATTTCCTTCTGGTACAGGCGATGGTAATGTGATGAATAATCTTTCTTCCGAACCATCTAAAGTAAAAGATAATGAAGATGTTGAAGGTCCTTGATCAACATCGGTAACTGTCATCGATCCACTATTATCATTCAAGTCGAGAGGAACATTTTGGAGACTACTATCGAGACTTTCTGCAGTCATTGTTAATATTCCAACAACATAAGAAGAAGTCATATTCAATTCTATGTAAAGGTCATAATGTAATATATCATAATAATCTTGATTCGGATGTTTAGCAGGTTGTGTCTCGATGATTGGTCCTGAAAAAACCTGAATGAAATGAACATCTTCATAAGTGTCTATTAGTGAAAACATCTCTATCTCACTGATATTCAGCTTTTTGCCAGAATTCGCACTGATTAAAATTTGATTCATCCCACTTTTTAAATAATATGGATTAACTTTGTAATAGAGACCTTCTTCAGTCTTCACAGGTATCAAATCAAACAGCTTGCCATTTATTTTTATGTTACATTTATCTAAATAATTTTTATATGAATTGTCCTTGATTCTTAATGCATACATATAATTCAAGTCGGATTCTGCTAAGACAAAATTTATTTCTATAAGTTCAGCACTTTTTTTGATATTGTTTTTGTTAAAATCTTCTTGTGTAATGTTGATGGGAAAAACTCTGTTTCCCTTATCAAGAAAGGCTGGAAAGGAATAGAGGAGTTGAGAAAATGATAAGAGAATAAATAAGCAAAAAATATGTTTCAGAAGATTGATAGTTGTTTTTTTTATAGTTTTATTTTTAATAAACATAATAAAAACCTTTCAAAATTAAATATTGGTTATGGAGAATAGTGAATGAAAAATTCAAGGTCAAGAATAATAGAATAGAATTTGGTAGGGGAGGACTATAAACTAATATTTAAAAACTTCTAAATACGAGATTGCCACACTCACTTCGTTCGTTCGCAATGACACTACGCAGATTATGAAGGTCAGATTTTCTTTTTGTGATAATATTTAATCAATGCGAAAAATGTATACGGATCGACAAGTTCCAGTGGGAAAGCTCTATATTTGGTTTTTAAAACTTTCATAATCTGGACATACCATAAAGGTGTTTTTGCTGAACTTCTGAA
Source organism: uncultured Candidatus Sumerlaeota bacterium (assembly GCA_964651675.1). GTDB lineage: Bacteria > Sumerlaeota > CAZYWQ01 > CAZYWQ01 > CAZYWQ01 > CAZYWQ01. The sequence goes on from CAZYWQ010000179.1 coordinate 2,222, forward strand.
ATATTTAAAATTTGGTGTTGAATTTCCTATTTCATCAACAAGTTTCTTTGCGGCTTTTTCTGCAGAATGATCTATGTCACCGGTTATTTTTACATAAGGCATTTCTTTATGAACTCCCATTTCACTTATCTTGTATCCGACATATCCATTCTTTGAAAATCTTGAGTAGGCATCTAAAATTTTTCCATTAACAGGTGGTGCTAAACCATCTAAACCAAAACCTGTGATAGTTATACTCCATCTTTTGTATATCTTAGCACAATGCTTTTCCCAAACCTTGAGACCTGATGGTAATCCAGAAAATTCTCTGGGTTTCTCAAGCATCCCAGGATTTATATAGCCTGCGCCAGAATCTCCCGCTATGAAGAAATCATTCTTTTTTGCTGTTTTCCTGATGTAATCCATAATATGCGGTGATCTGTCTTCTAAATTCGGATTGAACGCCCAACTTAATGGTAGTTTGCCTCTGTTTGAATCTCTCCATCTCGTCGGGATTAGTTGATACAACCAGGCTGCTGAATCGTAATCTCCTACATAAAGGACAAAATAATGCTTGGGAACAATATTCCCGTTTTTATCAATGTATCCTTTTTTCTTCAAACTGTTAATAGTCACATTTATTTTTTGAGGATAATGTTTCTTCAATGGAAAATGTTGGTAGAAAGAAGCATTTGCCATTGCGCTCATTCCGATGGCATCTGCGTCAAGAAAGGCATTGAAGGCAGAGATTATCTTGACAAATCTCCATTCTGATTCCACATCATTGTGTTTTCCGAAAGAAGATTTTGTGTATTTATACGCCCAGGGTACAAAGCCACCTATGTGAATCATTTTATTGTTCTTTGTTTGTCTATTAGCAGAATGTAAAATGGCTTTGAGTGTATTGAGTTCGACATCTTTCCTTTGTTTAGGTGAGTCGACAGGTGTCTCATCATCCCAGGGAGATAAATCAAAGAAAAAGCCTTTTTGAGCGATGAAATAATCGTGATTTGTCAATGTATGGTTCCAAAAACACTTGTTGTGTCTATAGGCTACATTAATCCAGTAAGAATCTATATAATAGCCCAGTTTTGTACAGTTACAAAGACCAGTATCAAGGTATTTAGTCTTTGCCCAAATGTAAGCGTCACACTTTGCATTTCCGGTCGATTTAATATTTGTACCAGGAATTTTACCTTTTCCTGTAAAAAGAGAATGTCCTTTTTCGTCAATTAATCGAATCTTAACTTTTAAATTGAGAGGACTATTAATTAAAATTTGATATAATGAATCCTTTTCTTTTCTATAGGGAACTGGAAGAAGTTTTTCGACACCAGCAACGGTGCTTGCCACATTACTCGTTGCATATATTTTCAGATCATAAACGACGAGACCTTTTATATATCTTCGGAAAATCTGTATTAATTTTGTCAGGGAGTTTACTCGCTTTATACGGGTATTACTGAGCCAATTACCTTTTCTTCGAAGATAGGTTAACCAATATTTGTCGATATTAATATTACCTGTTTCAGGATTTTTAATGGCAGAGATGTAAAGCTGAGGTTTTTTTCTATTTACGAGTCCTTGAAGTGCAGAAACAAGGTGAATCTCTTCCCACGCTTTTGTTAAACTTTTTTTGTTTCGCAAGCTTGTTTTAATGTAATGTGAGATGTTATAAAGATAAACCAAATCTGGTTTATTACCTTTACCCTTATTTTTTTTCATCTCCCAACTTAAATTCCTTTCAAAAAAAATCACCCACAAATATAGTGAGTGAAAAATCGTTTGTCAATATAATGTGTAAAAAATTTTAGACCAGATATTATACCTACTTTTTACCATTATTTTTCAATATAAACCAATCCCATTTCTTTTTTGGTTTTGGAAGTTTGAATCGAGGTTTACATTTTAATTCAATTGTTATGATTTTTTTCTTCTCGGCTGTAAGTTTTAATTTGTTTTTTGGACTGGTTGGAATCTTTCCCTTTCTTTCTTCAAGAAGATTCACATAATTGGCGCCTGTAATTTCGAAAAAATCAGAACTGATTGTGACATTCTGTTTTTTGTTGGTTGGATTGTGAAATCGTAGAATAACTGAATCTTTGTCTTCAGCTTTTTTAAATGCATCAATCATAGTGTTGGGATTGTTAATTTTCAGAAATGAGGATTCTTGAGGTAAAATTCCGTTGTATTTGCAGGATTGAGTTGCTTTAATAGGTGTATTGTGTAAAAGCATTTGCTCGGATGCTTTTGAAGATTCCCAATCTTTATTATGCGGATAGATAGAGTATCTGTATTCATTAATTCCGAGACATTGAGAACCTTTTGGGTCCCAATCTTCACCTGTTGAGCGTCCAACTGCTCTCAATAATGTCAAAGTAATTGTTTTATCTTCATCATCTGAAACAGAATATTCTGTTATACCTTCATTGATGATGGATAGACCATAATTGCTATCTGATATAGATACAAAGCCAAGTTGAGGATGTTCTACATAAGCCATTTCACGCCAATCTGATGTGTCTGACAGATTTATTTTTCTGTCAATCACATCAAAGGGAACTTCCGCTGATGAATATTTCGCATTTTTTAATCCACTTGGGAAACAGACTCTGAGTCTATGGTTTTTTGCTTGATTATCTATGATTGTTTTTATGTCCACTCTTTTAGAAGATTTCGTTAGTCTAATCTCCGATACAATTTTTACTTCAACTCTTTCAGAATGCCGTTCCCGTGTGAGTGGTACACCTTCCTCTGTTACTACTTTTTCTTTCTTAGGATAAATATCTCTTGGCAACAACATCATTTGCTCAATTCTGTATTTACAAAGAATTGGTCCATCGGCTATTTTCGATATGATAGCGGGTCTACCAATCGTTGTATAAATCTCATCTTTAACAGGAGGGGTTGTCATCCAGGCATCACCAGCTTCTCCTCTGTCTTCGAAATAATGAAGTCCTTTTATTAAACGATTGTTTACTTTATCTAATATGTTAATCCGTCCAGCACTCTCTATTTCCAATCTTAAAAATTCATTTTCCATCACATTGGGTTTAGGAGATAATGAGCCTAAATATCTCTTTGGTCTTAATTGTTTACAAAGAGGTTTGACTTTATAAGTAGTATATCCCATAGGTGGAATCTTTGCTGAGATTGCTAAAAAATATCGATCCATCATAGTTGATACTTGAGCATTCATCGGTTGCAACATCTCTGCCAGTGCTTTATCAATATCGATTAATTGATAGGGAATTTCTTTTCCATTTTTATCTTTAATCAACAATCTATCCGATTTCATCTCTTCAGGAATGTCGATAGCAAATATCACTTCTTCTTCTCTTTTATAGGGAAGTGAATTGAATAGTGTGATTGCCATCTCGTCTTCTTGTAGCGATGAATTATCAATAAGTGGAATAAATCTCCAGAATGCACGTTGAGAAAGTTCGGATGCTATAATTTTTGCCTGATTAAACTTATGCATATTAAGTTCGTGTACGGAATCGATCGAACATCCTGAAATTGAATCGTGTGCATGATTGTCCATCAAAAAACGCCAGATCCTATCAAATTGAGTTTTGGGATATTCAAAACCTAAAAGATGATTGATCGCGCATAATGGTTCAGCCCATCTGATAACTTCGGTCTGGACTTTCTGATTCATCTGCTTCAGATACATCCTTGCAGACATTCCATAACTGAATAACCAGTTATGAATCCCTTCACGAGTTGTGTTTCTCATTTCACCTTTTATTGTTTTCAGTCCCTTAACTGCATTTTTCACTTTTTCTATGTAATCCGCAAGTGTGCTATGGATAAGGAACTCATACCCCATTCTCTTATTTACTTCTTTGATAATTTTAGGAATAAGGGGATTCGGTTCGATATGGTCGACACCATCCATTGCAAGAAGATAAGGTGTGGTTGCTTTTTCTTCACATTCTTTTTTTAATTGCATCACTCGTTTAAAT
>CAZYWQ010000180.1:0-6163 GCA_964651675.1 uncultured Candidatus Sumerlaeota bacterium
TCGAGATGATTCTCAGCCCCATCTTATCCGTTACTTTATTGCCCAAAAATACCTTTTCAAGACCCGCTGCCTTTATGTTTAAACCGTACGAAAATGGGATGTTTGTACCAATTACAATAATTTTTCCACCATTTGTTAGATAATTTAATATAGCCTCTTCCCCATCGTTAGGATTGTTTATTGAATTATAGAAATAGTCATTGTTATTCGTGGAAAATACAATATTAACATTTTGAGGATTGAAAAATTCTTTATCTATCATCTGTTCAGGGGATAGGCGGATAAATTTAAAATCAAGGGAATTGCAGACTTCTTCGATGATGTTGTTGACATTCTCAAACCAGATATCTTTTACATCCGAAGAGTGAGGCGGAAGAACGCCCACAGTTATCTTTTTGTCAGAAGAAAGCATCTTTTGAATATCATCTTTGATTTTCAATATTTTGTTTTTGAAAAAATTGATACTGATAATTTTTTCTTTATCTATCGACACCCTTTCTGAGTAAGGCGTTGTGATATTAAGACTCTTCTTTGTAATGCTTGTCAGGAGTCCAGTAATTACATCACCATTATTCATCCGAATTTTAACAAGCGGTTCATTTTTATCTACATAGTAGTCAATTACCGTATATGGTTTGGGATTGAAATAGAAGATACCGATGTCATCGATTCGAACGACATTTGGTTTATGATGTCGTTGTCTGATTGATACATTTTCTTCCTGGAGTTCGATTACATCGCCTGCGATTTTTCTCTCATCTTTTGTGATAACGCCCTTGAAGTTTTCATACCCTCTTCTGTTGTCCAACAACCAGAAAGTAGGCTGTTTGACTAATGTGAATTCTCTATCTTTTGATAGTTTTTCTTTTATGTTGTAATAAACCTTTTCATATTGGTTTTTTTCGATTTTTTTAACTTGTTTTATGGATGAATAGCCTTGCGAAGCCCAATCGCGATTGATGTTAAAGTAGCCATAAGGTGTTCGAAGAGCAATATAAAGTGGTGCTATCTGTTCCAATTTACCCGATATAATATCCTGATTATCGATTAATAGAGTCAATTCGGGGATGTAAGTAGTCGGTGTATCTTTCTCCGAAGTTACTCCAATTACATCGATTCTGAAAGAAAGGCAGGCAGGATTAAGTACTGCTCGTTCACTATTCATTACCTTCATTGCTATGGAATTCTTACCTGTGTGAAGAAGGTATTTGATATTCCATTTGAATGGCTTATTAACGCAACGAAGAGCATCTTTGGATATTAAAGGTTTTTTGTTTATATAGAGTTCTTTGATGTAATCATCCGCATACACAGTAAGATAGCTGTCTAAGATCAAGATATTTTTAGGTATTTCGAAAAGTTTATAGTAAATAACAGATTCGCCGTAACTTTTGAGAGTATTAGCATTTGTCCAGACCCATTCTGCCTTCGGAATGTAAATCCAATCTTTGTATATTCCGATGACTCTTTGAGGTTTTTGCCATTTAATAGCCGTAACATCTTTGCCAAACCACTGCTCAGGAATTTTGACCATATCTTGATTTCCGAGACTGAAGATATAATCGTCCATACCACTCGCGAATGAAAGTTTTTTAATTTCCTTGAATGTGATTTGGCTTATATCGAAGGGATCAATTGTAGTTTTTCTCGATGACTTATTTTGGGATTCGACAAAATAAGATAGTTTAGTTCCAAACTTCTGTGTGTAAATGGTACAATTCTCGATTTTTGTCTTGTCGAGAAATTCAACATTGCAAGGCATCTCCTGAGAGCCAATAAATGGTAAAAAGGTCTGGGAAAGAGTTGTTATGGAAGAAAAAAGACATAGCAATAGAATGAGTATTAGATATAAGCGGGCTGAACACTTAATCATTATAGCTCCTCTTTGGTAGACCTGCGGTAAATATCCTGGATTCTGGTGCTGGCTATTCTGGCAATTTCTGAAGAAGGATTAACTCGCATTATCTTGCTGTATTCAATCAGTGCCTGCTCTCTGTCTTTTATCCCGTAGTTTATTATGTCACCAATTGCCAATTGCATCTTTGGGTATAATTTATCGCTTTCAGTATGTGAATTGATATAGTTTTGCATAAACAGAAGTGTTTTCTCGGCGATTAAAGGAGTGGCATCAAAGCTGTTTATAGCCGATTCGGTAAGATTATCTATGCACTTATCCGCTATAGGAGTGTTAGGGTAATCCTCTATAATAGAGAAATAATATTCAAAGGATTCGGGAGATTCCTTTTTTTGAGCAATTATATATGTTTTTAGCGATTCCCATTTGTCTGGAGAGCTTTGAGTCAATAATTTTATGTTTTCGAGGACTTCTTCCTTAACAGTTGCCGAAATATATTTATCAGGATAGTAATCCAGGAATTTCTGATAGTCTATTAGAGCACCTTCGAAGTCGAATAATTCTTTGAATTCAAGATTCGCAATATTATAAAGAGCCTTACTGGCTAATAAACTTGTCGGAGCATTGCGGATAATATTCTGGTATTCTCTAATTGCCTCGAAGTATTTGCCTTCGGAAGCATACTTCTCAGCCTTATTGTACCCTGCAGTATTGACAATATAATTGTCGCTTATCCTAAAAGAATCTCCAAGGGCTTTGGGGAAGATGGCGAGCGTTTTGTTACTATCTGTTTCCCCCTTTTTGATTGTGTTGTCGATATCGATTGGTTCTTCTTGAGAAAGTTTTTGTATATTTTCGACAATTTCTTTTTCTTTAGCAGTTAAATGAGATTTTTCTTCAGCATCTTTGGCTTTATCGCTTTTAGGTTTTGAAATAATAATTCCATAGACAGGCTCTCTCAAATATCTTTTATACAGCGGATAAGAAGAAGGTGTAGGAGAGTCGTATAAGGCAGTGGTTCTGATTCCGCTATCAGGAAGCATTTCTTTGTTCATATAAGGCGGTACGACAACAATTTGTGTTTTTTGAGATGATCGTAATTGAAGGAATGTCCCGATGACAAATCCGAGGATAATGAGAGCAACGGCAAATCCGAGCTTCTTTTCAAACAACAGCTCTTTCAATGGAAATAGGAACCGATTAAAAATCGTAGGCGATGAGATTTCATTAATCTTTCTCATAGCCTTAGAGATCATATTAGACAAATGAATTTTATCAACGGTGCAGGAAGCATTAACCTTTAGCGCCTCGGAGATGATTTTATTTTCTTCGAATTCCTGATGGCATTTTTCGCATTTACTCAGATGTTCTTCTATCTCACGGCTTATATTTTGAGGCAGGACCTTACTTGAGTATTCCTCGTAAAGACCCTGAATTTTTTTACAATCCATAGTTATTTACCTCTCTTGTGGAGACCATTAATAAAAATATAATGTAGCGGTTCGATTTATCGAAAGATTAATTGAAATATAATACGACATGAATGTCGTATTACATTGTCGCATAAATGCGACCGCTACAAAATACAAAGTATTTTATAAACATTTCTGTCTACTTAAGAAGATATTTCCGATCGGTCTGTTAGTTTGTTTTTTTTAGGGTTATATTTCTTAAGGATTCTCTTGAGTTTTTCTCTACCCTGATGAATATTGAACTTAACAGCCCCTTCCGAGCAGTTTAAAATTTCGGCGACCTCTCGTAGTGAGTGACCCTGCACATCAAAGAGCGTTACAGCAATCTTTTGCCTTGGTGGTAAAGAATTAATCGCCTTATCTATAGTATCGATCAGGTCTTTCCTCATCAAAACCTGCCTGGGGTTCTCCGAGGCGTGATTCGACCAAACGGTTTCTTCTATTTTAGCCTCCTCTCCTTCGAAAATTTCATAGTGATCTCTTGAGCGTTTTTTATAAATGGTAAAACACTGGTTTATAACGATTTTTTTAACCCAGGATGGGAACTTCTCAACCGCATTTAGTTTTTTGATATATCTATATATGCGAATAAAAGACTCCTGAAGGACTTCATCCACATCATCATGATTTCTCAGAATAGAATAAGCAAGACCATAAACATCTTGACTGATAATCTCGAACAGTTCCCGAAACTCAGCCTTATCACCCTTCTGACACCGTTTGATTAGATCTTTATCAACATTAAGCATTTATCTTTTTCCACTTACGGTCAAAAGAACAGGTATGTTCTAAAGACCAACGATTGCAACAAAATGTTTGTTATTGTTATAAAATACAAATCGGGGCAAAATCCGAATAATATAATACTTTTTCTCCCGATACTTCATTTTTTCCCAGACAATAATTATAATAAATTTGACGAGATTACAATCAAAATATTTATTGCCAATCTTCTGTAACACAGGAACTAAAAGTGAATGTAAGCGCTACAGGCTTAGATTTTTAGAAAACCTTTATCAAGTGTTTATTTGCAATGAATAGGGAATAATTAGTGTTAAATATGAATAAAATGTTTATCTTAATCGTCTTATTTAGCTGAATGCAAAATGGAGGAAGGATTATGGAAAATATCAAGAGTATCCTGACTTATTGTTTTCTTATTACAATGATTTGCTTGGTGGTTTCAGGTTGTGCTACATATCGACCAGCCAAGATTGGCAGCAAGGGAGATAACGAGCCGTTTTCCCTCAAAGGTACCGGATGTGAATCTGGAAGAGGAATCGTGAATATTGGTTTTTGTTGGCTTGAAATTCCTCACGAAGTAGAAGCACGCATAAGAAAAAATGATTCAGGACACCCCTTCTCTATAATTCCTAATACCTTTTCTGCAGCATTAGGGATAGTTGGTGGTACAGTTTGTAGCGTTGAAAGGGTTTTCGGAGGGACTTTTGAAATTATATTAAGTCCTTTTCCACCATATAGTCCTATTATGAATCCTGCATATCCACCATATTTGAACTTTGGTAAGGATTCTGAGCAAGAAGAGTGTACAAGTGAGTGTGAGAAGAAATAAATTTTTTAATAAACAGGTTTTCTCTTTATAAGATTTGTTATTTACCGAGTAGTTCTTTTCGCTGTTCTTCGGCTTGTGCAACATAGCCACTCGGTCCTTCAGACAATTCCCAGCCTTTTCTATCCAGTGCTAATTTGCTCATTGTAATCTTTTCGTATGATTCAAGAGCCAGGTCTTTTTTGCCAAGAGCTTTATAAATATTTCCAATATTATACAATGCTTCTAACTGAAGATAACTATTCTTACCCAGTTCTGATGCCTTTTTGAAGTTATTTATAGATTCGTCGTATATTGCATTGTCATCATTAACAAATGCTTTGTTTTCGAGAGCATAACCGATAGCAAGATAACCTCTTGCCTGATCTTCAGGAGTCTTGACTGAATTAATGTATTCATTGAATGTCTCAATAGCTTCGTCGAATTTGTTTTGATTAACAAGTACCTTTCCTTTTATTAAAATGGCTTCTGATGCCTGAAATGTATTCTTGAAGGTATCTTGAAGTGATGCCACATTTTCATCGATTTGAGTTAGTAATTCATCGACTTTTTCATCTTCAGTCTCATAAAGAGTTGAGATATAAAGTTTAATAACCTCATCAAGGATTGACTGAGCTTCAGTGAGTTTTGCCGCTTTCTGAGAGCGATAATAAGATGTCCCGATTGCGGCAATAAGTACTATAATGGCAATTATAATCAGCGTATTGACATTTTGTTTTACCCATTTGATGATTTTCTCGATATAAACCTCAAGCTCATCAACCTCCATATGTTCCTTTACGGTTTCTTTATCTATCTTATGTTTAGCCATTTCCTTACTCCATTTTGTTTAAAAAAAGACCTAACTGAATTAGTATTAAATCAGTGCCTTGTCAAACATATTTTTATTTGACCAAAGTCTATGGGATTTTAGAATCTTCTTAATAAACGCAAAGATCATTGGGATTATATATACTCTCCCCTTTTAGACAATAAAAGATATATGAAAAATGGTCCGCCCAATATTGCCGTGATAACACCGACTGGAATTTCATCAGGTGACATAATCGACCGAGCTATTGTATCACAGACAACTAAAAATGCACCACCGAATAAAAAGGAGCCGGGAAATAATAGACGATGATCCGAACCGATTATGAGTCTTAATGTATGAGGAACGATGAGTCCGACGAATCCTATGGGACCACAAACGGATATAACAGATGCGGTAATCAGTGAGGCTGCGAAAAATACAAGCTTTTGTGTCCTTTCGACATTGATTCCCAG